>CAJPLH010000065.1 GCA_905371275.1 Prevotellaceae bacterium | reverse complement strand
TATGATGTTATCACTTCTCGAAGCAACCACTGGTTTTGCTCAACTCGGTATGGCACTCGGTGCAGGTCTCGCAACAATTGGTGCAGGTCTTGGCATTGGTAAAATTGGAAGCTCAGCCCTTGAAGCTATCGCACGTCAACCAGAAGCTGTAAGCAAGATTATGACCAATATGATTATCGTTGCAGCCCTCGTGGAAGGTGTTGCACTTTTTGCAATTGCCGCTTGTGCATTCCTCATCAAATAAACCCCAATTATCAATCATCCAAAGATTATAAGTATGGAGTCATTGAATTTGCCCTCCATCCTCACTCCTGATTTTGGTCTTCTCTTTTGGATGTTGGTAGCTTTCGTGGCTCTGTTTCTCCTTCTCGCTAAGTTTGGTTTTCCTGCTATTACCAATGCAGTGGAAGAACGTAAAAACTTTATCGACGAAAGTTTGAGAAATGCTCGCACAGCAAACGAAAAGCTAGCTGGCATTCAAGCCGAAAGTGAGAAAGTAATGCGTGAAGCACGCGAGAAGCAAGCCGAAATTCTTAAAGAAGCTGCTGAAACTCGCAATGCTATTATTGCAGAAGCTAAATCTCAAGCAGCAGAAGAAGGAGCTAAACTCCTTGCAGACGCCAAGAAACAAATTCAGGTTGAGAAAGCCAACGCTCTTCTTGATATTCGCGCTCAAGTAGCTGACTTGTCTATTCAAGTGGCCGAAAAACTTGTAGCTCGCGAATTGGAAAAGAGCGAGGCGCAAACCTCCTACATCTCCGAACTGCTGGATGATGTAGAGCGTAAGTAACGGAGTGGGCATTGGGTGCTATCTATTTGTTGCTAGAAAGAACCGTTTGACGTTCCGATAAATGTCCATCTCCATTGGACTATCGTGATTGAAAACGCTATTCAAGAAATCAATCAAACAAAACGATAACGCAAATTCCACTCACAACCTAGTAAACAAACGATGAATACAGGAATCGTTGCCTCACGATATGCCAAAGCTCTTTTTCTTTTCTCTGAAGAAAACGGCGATGCTGAGCGTGTGTACAAAGAAATGCTTCAGTTGCAGCATAGTTTTCTGCAAGTGAAAACATTGAACTCCACACTCCTCAATCCCATTTTCAACGATGAAAAGAAGGTGGAATTGCTTATTGCAGCTTCACAATCAAAGCAAGGCGATGAGGTTTCAATCTCTACACGTCGGTTCTTACAACTCGTTGTAGATAAAAAACGCATTGAAGAAATGCTTTTTATCGCATCGTCATTTGTGCGCAAATATGAGACTGCTAAGCAAATTACACGTGCTGAAGTTATTGTGGCTCAACCAATCACAGAAGCAATTGAAGCACGATTGCGCAACCTAGTGGCTCAACGCACAAACGGAGTCGTAAATCTTGACGTTCGCATTGATTCAAGTCTCCGAGCAGGCTTTATTCTCCAATATGATGATTATCGTATGGATGCAAGTCTGCGCGGAAAAATAGAACAGCTGCGCCAACAACTTCGTTTGCCCAGTCGTCCTTAAAATGAGGACGTGATTTCTATTCCAAAAACATAACGAATATGCCCAACAATATCCAACCTGGCGAAGTGTCTGAAGTGCTTTTGCAGCAACTTAAAGACCTTTCCGTAGACCAAAAGTTTGAAGAAGTGGGCGTTGTCCTCACCATTGGTGATGGTGTGGCGCGTATCTTTGGCTTGACAAAGGCCACAGAAAACGAACTTCTCGAATTTGAGAATGGGGTTATGGCTGTAGCCATGAACTTGGAAGAAGACAATGTCGGTGCTGTACTCTTAGGCTCTTCCGAAGGCATCAAAGAAGGTCAAAGTGTAAAGCGAACTGGCCGCGTAGCTTCTATTTTGGTCAATGAAAATATGCTAGGGCGCGTCATCAATCCTCTGGGACAACCTTTGGATGGAGGCGGCGACATCGAAGGCGAGAAGTATTTGATGCCTCTCGATCGTAAAGCACCTGGTGTAATTTACAGACAACCCGTTACTGAATCCCTAGCTACTGGATTGAAGAGTGTTGACTCGATGATTCCTATCGGTAGAGGACAACGCGAGTTGATTATTGGCGACCGTCAAACAGGTAAAACCGCTATTGCCATTGACACAATTATCAATCAACGCGCTAACTTCGAAGCTGGTAATCCTGTTTATTGCATCTACGTAGCCATCGGACAAAAAGCCTCTACGGTAGCCAACATCGTTAACATCCTCAAGGAAAAAGGTGCACTAGAATACACTACCATCGTATCTGCTACTGCTGCTGAAAGTGCAGCATTGCAATACTATGCTCCTATGGCAGGGGCTGCTATCGGTGAGTTCTTCCGTGACAGAGGTAAACACGCACTTGTGGTTTATGACGATTTATCCAAACAAGCTGTTGCTTACCGTGAAGTATCTTTGATTCTTCGCCGTCCTTCTGGTCGAGAAGCCTACCCTGGTGACGTCTTCTATTTGCACTCACGTCTGCTTGAACGTGCAGCAAAAATCAATAATCAGCAGGAAGTCGCTGAACAAATGAATGATCTCCCCGAATCTCTCAAAGGTTTGGTCAAAGGAGGTGGTTCTCTCACGGCACTTCCAATCATCGAAACTCAGGCTGGTGACGTTTCTGCATACATTCCAACGAATGTAATTTCCATCACAGACGGACAGATTTACCTTGACACAAATTTGTTCAACCAAGGTTTCCGTCCTGCCATCGATGTAGGTATCTCGGTTTCTCGTGTGGGTGGTTCTGCGCAGATTAAGTCAATGAAGAAAGTTGCTGGAACGCTGAAAATCGACCAAGCTCAATATAGAGAACTTGAAGCTTTTGCCAAATTCTCTAGCGATATGGATGCTGTGACTGCTATGACTATCGACCGTGGTCGCAAAAACAATCAGCTACTCATCCAAGCGCAATACAGTCCAATGCCCGTGGCCGAACAAGTAGCTATTTTGTATTGTGGAACTAAGGGCTTGTTGTCACAAGTTCCTCTCGATCACGTTCGCGATTTCCAAGAACAATTCCTCAACGTGCTTCGCGCGTCTCACAAAGAAAGTGTTCTTACTACTCTTGCTGCTGGACAGCTTACAGACGAAGTCGAAGCAACTCTCCGTAGCGTTGCCGCAGATGTATCAGCTCAATACGCTTAAGCCAAACGCTAATTAGCGACAAAGCAAATAGACTATGGTAGAAGTTTCACCCCAACTGGGTGAACTTCTCCATAAGCTTTGCAATGTCCCAACACTACTCTATTTTTATGGCCTCACTCAAAGAAGTAAAAACCAGAATCTCATCAGTAAATAGCACGCGCAAAATCACGAGTGCGATGAAGATGGTTGCCAGTTCAAAGTTGCACCACGCGCAACAGGCCATCGAACAGATGCGTCCTTACGAAGAAAAACTTAGTGGCATTATGTCCACTTTTGTAGCTTCGCTAGAAGACAACATTAGTTCGCCTTATGCCGAGGTTAGAGAACTACAACGCGTTGCCGTAGTGGTCTTTTCCTCTAACTCAAGTTTGTGTGGTGGCTTCAATGGCAATACGCTGAAAAAGCTAAAGCACAGCCTCGACTCTTATAAAGAACAAGGAGTGGAAATAGCCAAAATTTACCCTATTGGCAAGAAGATATCTGAAGCCGTTCGAAAACTAGGCTATATCCCCGCCTGCGAATTAGCAACTTTGCTTGATCACCCCAATTACTCTCAAACAGCTGAGCTTGCTGCTCAAATTATGAATGAGTTCACTCAAGGTGATTTCGACAAAGTTATCCTGATTTATCATCATTTTAAGAGCGCGGGCACACAAATTCTCACTGAAGAACAATTCCTTCCCATACAATTCCCAGAAAATGCGGTTGGAAATCAGAATAATAACTTTCTAGTTGAACCTAGTCCTCTGGATCTCATAGAGAAACTAATCCCAAAGTCTTTGCATCTAAAATTATATTCTGCTCTACTTGATAGCCTAGCCTCTGAACATGCATCTCGTGTCATTGCAATGCAAGTCGCCACTGACAACGCAGATGAGCTATTGCGCGATTTAACTCTACAATATAATAAGACGCGACAACAAGCCATTACAGCAGAGTTGCTCGATATTGTTGGCGGCTCAATGCAATAGCAGAATATTGACTTCATTTCATATATGGATCAAGCCATCACCCTTTTCTTTAATGGTAGCCATTCTCTTTATCTTGACGCTTTCGCTTGGAACGCAACACAACTTTGGGTATGGCTACCCTTTTTGTTGGTGATTGTCTATGTACTCTTTCGAGAACACGACTTTTCTCATTTTCTCTTTATCTTTCTCGCAACAGCAATTTGTGTCATTGTCGCAGATCAAATTGCTTCGGCAGTATTCAAGCCTTGGATAGCCCGGTGGCGTCCAACTCACACGCCTGAAATTATGCATACTGTCGATGTGGTGAGAGGCTATCGAGGGGGATTCTATGGTTTTTTCTCTTCACACGCTGCAAACACATCTGCCATCGCCACCTTTTTGTCGTTGGTCATAAGACATAGAAACACAAGCGTAGCCCTCATTCTTTGGGTGTTACTCAATTGCTGGACACGTCTTTACCTTGGTGCACATTATTTTGGCGACCTATTCGTCGGCTGTTGCTTCGGAGCGAGTTTAGGCTTTACAGCCTATCGTTGTTATCGACACTATTTCTCTGATGCAGCCTCATTTCACTACAACAACTCGCTACTTAGGTACATTCCACTGGCGTTTGTCATCACTCTATGTGTGCTGGCGATTCCTTGGCATCTGTCCTACTAACGTAGTATTGACTGTCCGCACACGATTTTTCCTATCAATCAACAACGAATAAACGACAAAGACCAATCAAAACTCTTCAGCACGTTTGATGAAGTCTTCAGTCTATTATACAACACATATCAATAATAACTAAACAACTCACGTTATGGAATATCATGCACACGAAGTGCTCGGTATGATGATCGGGCAAACCTTCACAGACGAAACCCTCCTCGCTGCAATGCGCGAGACCTTTGGTGACGATGCAACGTATTACAGCTGCAGCCAAAGCGATATGAGCGCAGAACAACTCCTAGACTTCCTCAAAAGCAAAGGAAAGTTTATGGAAGTTCCTGGCGGTTATACGGTAAACACTACTGGTGGCGGTGGTTGCGGACACTAATCCTCGCAAAAAACGGCTACAGTAGCCACATTGACACACGCACAATAAACAAAATAGGAGGAGTCCAAACTAGTTTGACTCCTCCTATTTTTTACGACATGACTTGATAGGCAAGGATTAACGTCCAAGAATCCAAGCACCGGGATACATACCAATCAAAGAATTGCGGCTTTGTACGGCTTCCCCTTTGGTATCATAGGAAGAAGCAACAACACGATACCAACCAGTGTGACCACTGATAGTTTCGTTAGTTTTCACCACGCGAGCGGCTAAACCACGACTACGAAGTGAAGACATCTGGCCTTCAGCATTTTGTTGGTTCACAAAACTACCTACAACTACACTAAACGCCTTGAGAGGTTCACCATTTACAACAGTAACACCGCCTTGAATAGTGCGTACAGGTGTTGCGTCATCGTTAGACACAGGCTGAGTTACAACAGGAGCAACTTGTTCTTGTGGCTGTGGAGCAATAGTCACCGTCTGAGTTGTTTTGTTCATTTCTTGTGCTCGTGCCTTCTCATAAGCTTGACGGTAAGCACTTTCTTGAGATTTGCAGGCAGTGAACATAGCCACTGTGCACAAACCTAATGCGAGAATTGCGTGATTCTTCATTTCTAATACCTTTTATCTTTTACGTAGATTGTTTTCGATGTGTAATAAACGCTTGACTAAGACCTTTTCTATGGGCTAGAAATCACATCCTTTGCCACATTCAGCAAGAAGAAACCTTTTCAACTTACCCTAAAAGCATTCATTTTACCGCAAATATACAAGGAAAATGGGTAATAGGCTAAGAAAACGACTACAAAAAACATTAAAGAAACGATTTTCTGCCCAAATAGTATGGCAAATCCAATAAAAAGCGGTATTTTTGAAGCTGTAAACTTACAGATAACTCACATAAACTCCAAATTATCATGAAAGGATTAAGCATTCTCGCAGCTTTTTTGGGTGGCGCAGCAGTAGGCGCAGCCTGTGGTATTCTCTTTGCTCCTGAAAAGGGTGAAGATACTCGTTCACGCATTGCTGAAGCAATTCGCAAGCGCGGCATCAAACTCAATGGCAAAGAGCTTGAAAGCCTCGTAGATGATATTGCAGAAGAACTTAGTGCCGCATCTGAATAAAGTTTTAGCGCGTGTTTTCTAACGACCACAATGTAGACATCATAGCAAGACTCATCTCCAATCTCAAAAAGTACGGAGAACTTCGTCTGAAAAGCTTCCAGCTTGACCTCGTCAGTAAGCTGACACTAGTCTTGACGTTTCTTGTTGTAGCTGTGCTGTTGGTAGGAATGGCTAGCATCGTTGTGTTACTCCTCTCCTTCGCGTTAGTGTATGCCCTTGCCCCTATAGTAGGTGGTATAGTTGTGTCCTGCGGCATTGTTGCAGGTGGATTCATTCTTTTGGGAATACTCCTAGTGGCATTCCGTAAAAGATTGCTCATCAATCCCATCGCACGTTTTCTATCATCTATTTTTCTTAGTGACAGTTGGGAAGAAGGGAATTTAGACGATTCGTCTAATTCTAATACAAACCCCAAATTCTATTGATATGGTAGCAAGCAACACTATAGAAAGAATACAATGGGAGCAGAAGCGCGTGCAAAAAGAACTCAAGCGATTGGAACAAACCATCTCTGAGGACTTCAACGAACTCACAGCTCCTCCTCCACCCTCAAACAACAAACTTGAGACAATGATTAGTGTTGCCTCTCGAGCGTGGAGTATATTTGATGGCGCAATGGTGGGCTATAAACTTTTTCAACGATTTGGCAAAGCCACTAGAGGTTTCTCTAGAGGTAGACGCAAAAAATAACTCGACTGAGCCGTGTCAAAGTATAAGCTTTGGCACGGCTTTGTTTTTTCTTTCTCCCCTTAAAAGCAACCGAACATTCCCTTCAATTGTAACTATTGCAATACAAATAATTTTACAATCACAACTCATCCGGTTTGTTGAGTTGAGTGTTTCTCTTTTTCTTGAAGCCGTGTCGTCCTACATCGAGAAAGCTGGCAAAAGAAGTGGTCAACAATAATCAACTAGTATAATGGAGGATTTCCACAAAAAAAACAACCTTTTCAGACAAAAAATCGCCAGAACGTTTGGAACATTCAACAAATTGCACTACATTTGCAGCATCAAAAATCAATTCAATAGCATAAAACAATGATGAATATCAATAACAATAAGGGTTGGTGGCGCACTCAAGATAGAAATATCGTGAGTTAGACATCATATACCCCTATCGTTCGTTCATCGTCGTCGAAATACAGAGGCTTGTCGTTACTCACGGCAAGCCTTTTTGTCGTGAATT
Organism: Prevotellaceae bacterium; assembly: GCA_905371275.1. Lineage (GTDB taxonomy): Bacteria > Bacteroidota > Bacteroidia > Bacteroidales > Bacteroidaceae > Alloprevotella. The sequence continues at coordinate 2,448 of CAJPLH010000065.1, read as the reverse complement.
GCGCGCAACAATCCTGACGTCAATCGTTGCAACCTCGTATGCTCCACACATTCATTCTTAACGCTACAAGCTTATGTCATCTTTTCAAATCGATTCCAATGGTTTTTACGGCAAGTTTGGCGGTGCTTTCGTGCCAGACGTCTTGCTTCCAAACATTCAAGCGCTACAAGAAGCCTATCTCCCTATCATTGAAAGTGAAGACTTTCAACGCGAATTTCACAAACTCTTAAGAGACTACGTGGGTCGCCCTAGCCCACTCTATCATGCTCGTCGCCTTAGTGAGAAATATGGGGCAAAGATTTATCTCAAGCGCGAAGATCTCAACCACACAGGCGCACACAAAATCAATAATGCTTTGGGACAAATCTTGCTCGCCAAACGTATGGGCAAAAAGCGCATCATTGCTGAAACAGGTGCTGGACAACATGGTGTTGCCACAGCTACGGCTTGCGCTCTCATGGGCATGGAATGCAGCATCTACATGGGAGCCCTCGATGTGGAACGTCAGCACGTCAATGTGGAACGCATGCGCATGCTTGGAGCCACAGTAGTGCCTGCTGAGAGTGGCAACAAAACCTTGAAAGACGCCGTAAACGAAGCCTTAATGGCATGGTGCGAACGCCCCGAAGAGACCTTCTACCTCATCGGTTCTGCAGTGGGTCCTCATCCCTATCCCGACATGGTGGCACGCCTTCAAAGTGTCATTAGCAAAGAAATCAAAGAGCAACTGATGGAAAAGGAAGGTCGCGACTATCCTGACTATTTGATGGCGTGCATCGGCGGAGGTTCCAATGCAGCAGGAGCCATGTATCACTATCTCGACGACGAGCGCGTCAAAATTGTATTGGGTGAAGCCGGAGGACTTGGCAAAGACAGCGGATCTACTGCCGCAACCATCAACATTGGTTCAGAAGGTGTATTGCATGGAAGTCGAACACTGGTCATTCAAACTCCCGACGGAGAAGTACAAGAACCTTATTCTATTTCAGCAGGCTTGGACTATCCTGGCATCGGTCCGCTCATTTCTCATCTTGCCGACCAAAATCGTGCAGAAGTATTGTCTATCAACGATGACGAAGCGCTTCGTGCAGCTTTTGAACTCACACGTCTTGAAGGTATCATACCAGCTCTTGAAAGTAGCCACGCACTGGCACTTCTACCTCATCTCAATTTTCAACCTGAAGATGTTGTGGTGGTCAATGTGAGTGGGCGAGGTGATAAAGACATCTCGACTTATCTCGCGCACAAAGCTGAGATTTTAGGAGAATAAGCAGCCTTTCTTATCAGTCTCTTTGTCTACAAACCATCTCATCTCTAGACCTATTGATATGCAGCACGTTTTGCTCATCGACAATTACGACTCTTTTGTCCACAACCTTGCACATCTTGTGCAAGCGTTGGGGGCAGAAGTCACTATCTTGCGCAATGATAAAGTGGCGCACATAGACCTTGCCAACTATACTCATCTGCTCTTGTCTCCTGGTCCCGGATTACCCGAAGAAGCAGGCGATTTGCTTTCCCTCATTCGTCGTGCCGCAGGACAAATACCTATACTCGGTGTCTGTCTTGGGCATCAAGCCATTGCCCAATGCTATCGTGCTTCGCTTTTTCAGCATTCAAAACCCTTGCACGGTATAGAAAGCCGTTGCCATCTCCTCACAGAAGATCGCTTGTGGGCTAATCTTCCCAATGACATCACCGTGGGACGCTATCATTCTTGGTCGGTTAGTGAACCGCTTCCCCATATTTTAGAAGTAACGGCGCGCGCTGACGATGGCACGGTTATGGCTTTTCGTCATCGCAGCCTTAATCTTCGCGGAGTACAATTTCATCCCGAAAGCATCCTCACACCTTTTGGTGCGGAAATCATAGACAACTGGCTAACTCTTCTTTAGCAACGGTCTAATGGCTGATTGGGGATAAATATCAGTTCGAGAGATGAAAAGAGTACATTCCCACTTTCCGCATATACATCAAGATCTCGTAAGTTTTCGATACGAAACTCGATGATTGTTTTCTAACGCTTTCACATAGACTCTTTCTTCTTTTTGGGGGCTTTACTCAACTTATAGGAAATCTGCAGCATGGCATAAGAAGGCAGTGAGTTGTGCCACGTCTCTACGATGCCTTGCGCGTTAATCACCTTCGTCACATTGCTGAGCCCGCCGAAGATATCGTAACCATCCAAAGCAACACCTAAACGACCGCGAAGGAAGGTCTTTTCTAAACGAGCATTCGCCACAAAACGCAGGTCGTTCATACTTGTATCGCTATACCCCTCACGTTGATAAAGTTTGCAGTCTGCATTAAACGCGAAGCCTGCAGGAAGAGCAATCTGAGCATTTAGTCCGTAGGTTACATCAAAACTATTAATAGTTTGGAAGTTATTGCGGGCTGATGTGGCATGCCAATAGCGTGCTCCGATGCTTCCATCTAGAATCACGCGTT
>CAJPLH010000064.1 GCA_905371275.1 Prevotellaceae bacterium | reverse complement strand
AAAGGTCGGGATTTTCTGTTTGACAGAAGTAAGGCGTGTTATGGAGTTCTTGCAACACCACGAGTTCTGCCCCACGTTGGGCAGCTTGTGCAATTCCCTTGGCAAGTTTCTGAAGATTAAACTCGACATTGGGAGTGCAAGACATTTGTATGAGGGCTACTTTCATAAGAAACGAGGATTGATAGGAAACGAAATGCTTGGGAGATAATTTGCAAAGCACTACGTTTGAGAAATAAGTTTGGGGTTATTGCGCTGGAGTGCGGAACACTTCGCGTGGAAACTGCATAGTGGCGCAATGCAAAGCCCCGTGTTGACGAATGAGAGCACGACAGTCTACGCCAATGATTTCACGTTCCAGAAATGCCTTTTGGATATTCTTAAGGGCTAGCGCATCTTTTTCGGGTTGAGCATAAGTGGGTACTAGCACCACTTTGTTCATGATCAAGAAATTGGCATAGGTGGCAGGCAATCGCTCCTCTTCATCGTAGCACGCATCGGGCAGGGGAACAGGAATCAAGCGGTAAGGCTTACCCTCGAGGGTGCGAAAGGCTTGAAGTTCTTGCTCCATAGCTGCCAGCGCTTCGTAGTGTTCGTCTGCGGTGTCCGTGCATTGCACATATATAATTGTATCATTGGGACAAAGACGTGCGAGGGTATCGATGTGAGAATCTGTGTCATCCCCTGCCAAATAGCCATGGTGCAACCAAAGGATGCGTTCCACTCCAAGGCGTTCTTTGAGCAGAGCTTCCACTTGTGCTTTATCGGGCATTGGCACTGCATCTCCAACGCAGCGACGATTGGAATTGAGCAAACATTCTGCCGTTGACAGCAGCGTGCCACAACCATCACTTTCAATACCTCCGCCTTCAAGTTCAAAGTCGAGTGCATCAACATAGTGACCGCGCAGCAGTTGAGTTTCAAACAACAAACGATTGGCAGCATTGTCGTGTTCAGCTTTGAACTTTCCGCCCCATCCATTAAAGCGGAAATCCATCAGCTCAGCTCCTCCTGTGCTTTGAACAGTGAGAAAACCATAGTCGCGCACCCAGGTGTCGTTAGTTTTAGGCACAACAACGAAAGTGATGTTGCTAAAAACAGCTTGTGGCAGACGCTTCTTCAATAGTGAGGATACGTCTAATCCTTCAACCACTAAAATTATGAGCGGTTGGTGAGCTGCAATGGCATAGGCCATTCGTACATAACACTCCGTGACTTCATCAAGAATGTCAGCCCAATCAGTTTCTGCATGTGGCCACGAAATAAGAATCGCGCTTTGCGGTGCCCACTCCGCTGGAAGTGTGCGCAAAGGACGAGGTTCTTGTGGTTCGACATCAAGGGTTTGGTGGAAGTTTTCTAAGTTGAACTCAGCGGTCATTCCGTGACCAGGACGAGGGGGAAGTGCTTCGAGAGGCATAGGATTGAGAAGAGAATGGAATACAATCGGGAGGTTATACGATCATAGAGAAGCATTAGCGCAATTCTACTCTACTTTCAAGGCTGCATCGGGACGATAACCGCGCAAGAAGTCGGCTATCGCCATACGTTTTTTGCCAGCGAGCTGGAGCGTTGTAAGATGAAGATAACCATCAGAGAGGGCAACTTTCAAATAAGTTTTGCCATCACTAATCACACTGCCTAACATATGTGCTGGAGCGCAGAGTTCTTTTTCGGTGGCAAAGAGTTTCACCACCGTATGCTTGCCAGAGGCATCTACAAATTCTGTCCACGCTGCAGGATAAGGCGACATCCCACGCACAAAGTCATAAGCAGCTTTCACCCCTTTGTCGAGAGGCAAACGGCAGGTCTCTTTGAATATCTTTGGCGCGTGGTGTATCTCTGCGTCGGGAGCAAGTTCAAGCTGAGGTATGGGGCGAATGTTCCCTTGCATAATATCGTCAACAGTGCGACAAACAAGGGGTGCTCCCACATTCATCAGTTTATCGTGAATATCTTCAGCATTATCAGTGTCGAGGATTTCCACTTCTTCGCGATGCAACACCAATCCGGTGTCAATTTCGTGATCCAACAAGAAAGTAGTCACTCCAGTCTTCTTCTCTCCATTGATAATTGCCCAGTTGATGGGGGCTGCGCCACGATATTGGGGCAAAAGAGAGGCGTGGAGATTGAAGGTGCCATGCGGTGGCATATTCCACACCACTTCAGGTAACATTCGAAAAGCAACGACAACTTGCAAATCGGCACGGAAATTGCTCAATTGCTGCAAGAAAGTTTCGTCTTTCAACTTTTCAGGTTGCAACACAGGAAGCCCCTGACTCACGGCATATTGTTTGACCGCGCTTTGGGAAAGTTCTGTTTGATGGCGTCCCATAGGTTTGTCGGGCATAGTAACCACAGCCACGACGTTGTACCCGCCTTCAACAAGTGTTCGCAAAGAAGCAACAGCGAAGTCGGGTGTACCCATAAAGACGATTCTAAAATCAGATTTCTGCATAGGAAACGCTATATTTTTCTGCGAAGTTACGGCTTTTTCGGGAAAAAAGCACTAACTTTGCTCCGCTAAATGTATGGCTTTACCGCTAAATTCATTGTAAAAACCTCTTTTTTCAATGAAATTTGATGGACTTGCCCGCATTTTCTCCTGCGGTTTTCCGCACCAAATACAGAATAATCAATAATAAAATAAAGATACTCCCACTATGAAGATTACTCTCGAACAGAATGGTGTAAGTGCTCTTGTAACTGTAAAGTTGGAACAGGGCGACTACCAGGATGCAGTAAAGAAAGAGCTCAAGAATATCTCTGCAAAAGCTGAGATGCCTGGTTTCCGTCCTGGCAAGGTGCCTGCTGGTGTTATTCAAAAACGCTTTGGTGCACAAGTGAAAGCTGACACCATCAACCGCGTGTTGGGTGAAGGTTTGATGAACTACATCAACGAGAACAAGGTGAATATCCTTGGCGAACCTATGATGTCTGAAAAGCAACAACCTCAAGACATCGAAAACCAAAGCGAATTTGAATTCGTGTTCGACATCGCTCTTGCTCCTGAGTTCAACTACGAACTTTCTAACGCAGACAAACTTCCTTACTATGACATCGAAGTGAGCGAAGAGCAAATCGATGCACAAGTGAAGAACTTTGCACAACAAGCTGGTCACCCTGAAGATGTGGAAGAGTATGCTGACCGCGACATCCTCCGTGGTGCTCTCGCTCAACAAGACGAAAAGGGCAATCTTCTTGAAGGTGGTCTTACCATTGACCGCGCTAGCTTGATGCCTGCTTATTTCGTAAATGACGACCAAAAGAAACTCTTCGAAGGTGCTAAGGTGGGTGATGTTATCACTTTCAATCCTTCTGTGGCACACAGCGAAAACGAACTCGCTGCTCTCCTTAAGGTGAGCAAGGAAGAAGCTGCTCAGTACAACGGTAACTTCACTTTCCAAGTTGAGTCTATCAGCCGTTTCGTTCCTGCTACTCTCGATCAAGAACTTTTCGACCGCGTATTTGAACCTGGCACTGTGAAGTCTGAAGAAGAGATGCGCGCTAAGATCAAGGAGCTCATCCAAAACCAATACAACGAAGACGCTGACTACAAGTTCCTCCTTGATGTTCGCAAATATGCAGACGAGAAAGTGGGCAAGCTCGAATTCCCCGAAGAACTTCTCAAGCGCTTTATGAAGGAGCAAAACGCAGATAAGGGTGAAGAATTTGTAGAAAACAACTTCGCTCAAAGCCTCGAAGAACTCAAGTGGCACCTCATCAAGGAAAAGCTCGTGGCTAAGGCTGAAGTGAAGATTGACGATGCTGACGTGCGCGCTGCTGCTGTGAAGACTGCTCGCTTCCAATTCGCACAATATGGTATGAACAATGTGCCTGAGGAATATCTCGAAAACTATGCTGCTGAATTGCTCAAAGACCGTAACCAAGTGAATGGTTTCGTAGAGCGTAGCATCAACGAAAAGCTGGCTAAGGCACTCAAGGAAGTTGTTACCCTCGAACACAAGTCTGTGAGCGTGGAAGATTTCCAAAATCTTTTCCAAGACGAAACTGCTGAATAATCAGCTCCGCTGCTTCCCCGAAACCTCAGACACTGCGGTGTCAGCACAGGTTGGTAGCAGTGTCTTATGATTCTATCTCGACAACGGGGAATAACGATGTGTTCACGCACAACGTAATTCCTCGTTGTCTTTTTCATATCCATCTTTATTAGAGAAAATCTATCAGACCTTCGAATATACTTGCGTTTTCGGAACTTCCGGTGTACGACATAAGGCTGCACCCACTCCCCTACTCTTACGTTTTCCTCTTTTCGTAGGAACTATCTGTAAGGCAAGTAAGAAGTGTTCGACCAATAGAACGGATTTTCTCACCAATTCTAGAGATTATGCACCAAGACTTTCGCAAATTTGCCACCCAACATATGGGCATCAATTCCCTCGTTCTTGACGACGTGGTGGCAGCACAAAACCAATATCTCAATCCTTACATCCTCGAAGAGCGTCAACTCAATGTGACGCAAATGGATGTTTTCAGTCGTTTGATGATGGACCGCATCATCTTCCTAGGCACTGCCATTGACGACTACACCGCCAATACACTCCAAGCACAACTACTCTATCTAGACTCTGTCGATCCAGGTAAAGACATTTCCATCTACATCAACTCTCCTGGAGGTAGCGTGTACGCAGGCCTTGGTATCTATGACACAATGCAATTTGTGCAAAGCAACGTAGCCACCACTTGCACTGGTATGGCGGCTTCTATGGCTGCCGTTCTCCTCGTGGCTGGACAGGAAGGAAAACGCGCTGCGCTCCCTCATAGTCGTGTTATGATTCACCAACCTCTCGGCGGTGCACAAGGTCAGGCTTCTGACATTGAAATCACTGCGCGCGAGATTATGAAACTTAAAAAGGAACTCTACACCATCATTGCCGAACATAGCCATACAGACTTCGACAAAGTATGGGCTGATAGCGATCGCGACTATTGGATGACAGCCAACGAAGCTCTTGAATATGGAATGATTGACCGCGTGCTTTCGCGCAAAGGTTAAACCTAACGCTTTATAAAATGGCAAATAACGACAATAACCACAGACACTGCTCGTTTTGTGGACGCAGCGAGGAGGAACTAGAACTCCTTCTCACTGGTCTTGACGGACATATCTGCAACGAATGTGCAGAACGAGCAAAAGAGATGGTAGATTTGGCCTTGGCTTCGCAAAAGCCTTCTGATGATGTAGAGGAAGAACTGGGTGCTTTGCCCACTCCCAAAGAGATAAAAAAATATCTTGATGAGTATATCATCGGACAAGACGCTGCTAAGAAATATCTCTCTGTTGCTGTCTACAATCACTACAAACGCATTCTCAACAAAAACAAAGACGAAAACGATCCTGTAGAAATTGAGAAAAGCAACATTGTGATGGTCGGCTCTACGGGTACGGGTAAGACGCTCTTGGCTCGCACTATTGCAAAGCTCCTCAAGGTTCCTTTCACCATTGTAGATGCAACAGTCTTCACCGAAGCAGGATACGTGGGCGAAGACGTGGAAAGCATTCTCTCTCGTTTGCTCCAAGTGGCAGATTTCGATGTGGAAAAAGCTGAGCGCGGTATCGTTTTCATTGACGAAATCGACAAAATTGCGCGAAAGAGCGACAACCCATCCATCACGCGTGATGTGAGCGGAGAAGGTGTGCAACAAGGTATGCTTAAACTCCTGGAAGGAAGCATTGTCAATGTTCCCCCCAAAGGTGGCCGCAAACACCCTGACCAAGACTACATTCACGTAGACACGCACAACATCCTCTTCATCTGCGGTGGAGCATTCGACGGCATTGAGAAGAAAATTGCTCAACGCCTCAACACGCACACTGTGGGTTATGACTCTGTGCAAAATCTCAAAAAGATTGATGCTTCCGATTTGATGCAATATGTGGAACCACAAGATTTGAAGTCGTTTGGTCTCATTCCCGAAATCATTGGTCGTCTTCCTGTTCTCACCTATTTGAAACCTCTCGATCGTACGGCTTTGCGCAACATTCTCACCGAACCGAAGAACTCGATTATCAAACAATACATCAAGCTCTTCTCCCTCGACGACATTGCACTCACTTTCAATGACGATGTGCTCGATTATATCGTTGATCAAGCGGTGGAATACAAACTCGGTGCACGTGGACTTCGTTCCATTGTGGAAACCATTATGATGGACGCTATGTACGAAGCTCCTTCTAGCCAAGAAAAGACGCTCACCATCACTTTGGACTATGCTCGCCAGCAGTTTGAGAAAACAAATCTCTCTGCTGTATAATCATCCACAACAGTTTTCCATCATTAGTTCTCCAGCAAAGTTGGCGAAGATGCTCTATCTTCACCAACTTTGCTTTTTTGTGCGCTGTTTATAAATTCTTTGTATCCTTCAATTACGGGTAGGCATTGTCCGTAAAAAGCATTTCTAAATGAGAGACACGAAAAACTGCACCAACGCATAAGCATTGATGCAGTTCAATATGTCGTAATTAGTCAATTACATTAAGGCAAAACTTCCATTTGTATGGGGAAACCTTGAACGCGGAGAGCAAGTCCTGTGATTTTTTGAGTGGCTAAATCGTATGCATAGAAACCATTATCATCGGCATTGCTAACACCAAAATAGATTTTGCCCTTGGCTTCTGCCACAGCAGCGAGACCGTTGGAAGGCTTGACACCTGGGATATAAGTTACAGTGCGCTTTTCAAGGTCGATGCACACAGGCACCATCACTTTCGCAAGATAAGGATTAGCCGACGCATCCAACTCGTAAGAAGTAACCATAGCATAGAGTTTACCATCTGAGCCCAAACGAACAGTTGCCAAATAATTGAGCGTGTGGTTGAAGTTTTCCACTTTGGCTTGCGCAATATTCAAAGCGTAGTCTGCATCAAATTCTGTTTCTCCTTTTTTGATGCGCAAAATACCACCATCAAATCCGGGTTTGAAACCCCAAGCGCCCATGCAATTCAAATAGATAGCACCGTCTTTGGGATTGACAAAAATGGAATGTGCATCGATGGGTCGTGTGGCAAAGGAGAGCTGATGCTTGGTATCTACTATTTTCTTCAATAGTTTTCCTGATTTAGTGTCAATGATAGCCACTTCTGCTTGCTTCAAACGGGGCATCCACTGACTATCAAATTGATTGAGTCCGACAAACAACAGTCCATCACGTACCACCATAGCACCAGGAGCAACACGCACCTCTGGTTGTGCGAGAGCATTGAGGTCAATGTCGCGCACTTTTTGCATCGTGGTGGGATTAAATTCCATAACGATGCCAAGGTTTTGCATACTCAGATAAGCTTTTTCTTCAGACGCCAACACAATATTGCAAGCCCCAGAGTTAGCAGGAAGAGTAAGCGTGCCACGCTCTGAAAGGTTGCCTTTTTTGTCGGTAACATAGTGGGTTAGAACAGACTTTGTGCTTCCCATATAGTCGGGGAGAACAAAAATGTGCTGACCAATGACAATGGGAGGTACGCCAAAACCAGCTGGGCGAGCTTGTGAATTATCGATGTAGCCTTCCATTTTTTCAACTGTTTGGAAGTAGCTCACTCCACTTGCCCCATCAGCATTGCCAACATTAGTAGTGATGAGAAAACGGCCTCCAGCGGTTTCCGGTGTGCTTGGAGTGTCTTTGTCGCAACTAGGCATTGCAACGAGAGCAAGCGCAAAGGCTAGCCCAGAAAAAAGGTGTTTGAACATAGGATAATATATTTGATGAATTAGAAAATGCGAAACATAGATATTCTTATCGGAATAGATAGCGCAATTTGATAGAGAAGTTTCGTCCTGGCAGAGGTCTATTAAATTCGGAAACAACTTCTCTGTTAGTTAGATTTCTCAATTTGAAAGTCAGCGTCCATCGATTATTGTCGAAACTATGTTCGATTGCGGCGTCGCAAGTGAGTGATGTAGGAATCTTTCGATCTTGAAAACGACTCAATTCGAAATCATAGAAATACTGATGGATGTATGATGCGTCAAGCAAGATGCGCGTGTTTTGTCCTTGTCCTCCAAACCAATTTCTTCCGTGAAGTTCCAAACCACAATTAGCCATCATATAAGGCACATTGGGGATTCGCTTTTCGTAAGAAGGATTGGGGACTTTCGTTTCTGGGATAAATTGACGAACATCGCGCAAATCTTGCCAAGTAGCATTTACATAGGCATAAAGCCAAGGAGTAAAATCACCTTTTACTTCTCCCTCAACGCCTTTGGAATTTACAGCACCAAAATTAGCATATCGTGCAGTAGAAGGAATCATTCCTGGAGTAAAGCGGATCATATCAGTGAGTTGACTAGCAAAAACATTGAGTTCTGCTTCAAACATTCCTCCACGCTCTAAGTTTTTATGATAAAGCATCCCCAAATTCAGACTATTATTGCGCTCAGGTTTCAGTTCTGGGGAGGGCACAATGGTATATCCGTTGCCAATGAGTTCTTCGCTAGAAGGGATGCGCACTTCGGAACTTACCGCTGCTTTGAAGAGCCATTCTTGAATAGGTCTATAGGCAACTGCAAAGTTTGCTCCCCATTCCACACGATCGATATAGATGGGTTTCAACTGATTGAGAAAATAATTCTCGAGATGCTGTCCCCTAGAATTGATGTAGAAGTTTTTGAGCGTCAAAGCAGTTTGCCAACGACGATCAAGGAAAAAAGCGTCGTAGGAAAGACCAGTAGTGATGCTATTGAGGCGAGAGTCATAGCCCACTCTGTATCCTAACGCCCGATCCATCACAGCGTTTTCAGGGCGCAAAGCCGTACCACTGCCATACACATTGAGGTTGACGAGATGGTTTTCGCTAAGTTCATAGTTCATATTGAGTTTTGACATCCAATTTAAAGTGCTGTTGTGGGAGTCGGAAGGGAAATTCATAGTTTCTCCACCATAAGGCGACTGCGAACGGCGCGTAGTTCCATCCCATCCACGCACCACGTGAGCAGTATCAACCTGACCATAACTCCCTACATTGACGGCTGCAGATAGGTCAAAATCCAATCCTTTAACAAAGAAATCCTGTCGTTTGGCTGTAACTGCGCCAAGAATCGAGCGTGCATGGTTGAAAGCATACTGATAATCCAATTCGATGCCTTGCAATTCTTGTCGAGTAAGGGTGGCTATCGCTTCAAGTTTGAGTTCATCAAACCACCATTTTGTGGCTTTCAACGAACCTCCAGCGACGGCTTTGGTAAAGGCATCGTGGTTACGTCGCACACGAATGTCCCCTTGGTGATGAAGCGTCATTTCATAATCATTGTCAGAATGTACATATAGACCGCCTGCCCCCCATTCTAAACCAGTCTTAGCATCGTGACGTTTAAAAACAGAGTTAAATCGATGAGTGTTGAACGAACCATATTCATAAGACGCATCCAGATAACGAGGAGGATAATCTTTCACGACCACATTAACTGCGCCTCCCAAGGCATCTCCTCCCAAACGATAGGGCACAATGCCTTTGTAGATTTCCACACGCTCTATCATATCAGTAGGAATGTCATCGAGATTTACGAAATTACTGAACTGTCCGATGGCAGCCTCGTCCACAAAAAGTCCCATACGCTTACCTTCAAGTCCTCGTACAGAAATACGCGATGGACTTCCCACACCTCCTGTGCTTCTTATAGTGACACCAGCCACACGATTAAGCACTTCGTTGAGGGAAGAAGCTGTGCCTTGCAACTGACGCTCTCCCACTAAGCTCACAATCTGTGGCGCATACTTAAGTTGGTGCACCACAGAGTGCCCCACCACGTTGGCCGTACCTAACTGATTATGAGCCTTACCAGACATAGTGGAAGAGGCATCTTTATGCGTCTTTGATTTTTCTTTTCTATGGGTTGTCAATGTGTCAGTAGTCACACTTTGACCAGAAACAGTGTCCGCAGATACAGACAACGAAGCTGCCGAACTAAGACTATGAGCAGAGAGTACAGCAGGAAAGGTAGCCAAAAACAGTACTACTAAATGTGCATTTTGCATAACTGAGTGTTTTAAGACTGCAAAGTTGAGAAGAATATACCAAGTTTGCAATACCCACAAATAGGTAAAAGCATAGAATATAAAGCGCATATTCTACAAAC
>CAJPLH010000063.1 GCA_905371275.1 Prevotellaceae bacterium | reverse complement strand
GACGGCTTGTTTTTCATAAAACGACGGCTTGTTTTTCACAAAACGACGTGTCGTTTTCGGGTAACCTAATGAAAGGGGGAAGAAGCTAGATGAGAACAGCAATAAATGAATTGTGAAAATAACTATAATCACCCTCTCTCACGCGTGCGCGCGTACGCGCTCTACAAGGGTTTTGCATTTTTGCTGTCACAAGTGTCACAGCACCCTATGTAAACATCTTTGTTTCAACCCCTTGCTTGCGTTGTGATGTGTTTGTTAACAATAAAGTGTTTAGAGTCCTCTATATTCGCTTGATGTGCCAACAAAAATCGCGTTTTGTTCTTCTGCATTTTGCAAAATTTCTTCCTTCTTTTCCTCCGATTTCCTCCTTGGGTGTGACACTTGTGACAGCAAAAAAACAACATCGCTGTTGGAATGCGCGCGCTACACGTACGCGCGAGGAAAATGCTCAATTCGATGCTCCCTTTTTTCTTGTTTCGCTCCTTTGTCTTCTTCTCTTAGATTCTGCGCGGATAACAAGCTATATTCCATTCATTTTGATAAGCCTGATTATCAAATTAGATATAAACACAAAATAAAATGTCTGTTTTTCGTCATTTTTTCCCTCTTTGGGGCAATATCTCCCCATATACATATAGGGGAACACGATGGCGGTGCACACCATTTTCCTTTTTCTTTCACGGCGAAAGCCAACCTAAAATATAAAATTCAAGTTGCCCTTGAACCTCAATCATCATCTTCACACCCACTCAATTGTTTGCGCAGTGCCAAATACTGCTGGAGCAACCACTCGTATTTACTCGAAGTGAGTTCCTTGCGCACTTTTTTATAAGCCTTTTCCCAATCGGTGTCTAAGGAAAAAGGCGTGATGCGACTCTCATCGGGAAGTACAAAACGGAGTACATTTCTCTCATTCTCGTCATAAAAACACGGAGTTGTGAGAGATACATCTCTAAAAATCATTTGCAACACTTCGTGTTCTTCGCTCGAAAGATTGTCGTTGACGAAGCCCATATAGTAAAGGCTCAAAAAGTCGGACATATTCAAAGCCTGCACGTCTAGCCACTCACGATTGATGCGCGCTGCATCACGAGTGTGCTGCTGCTTGTCTTGAAGATAGAGCAAAGCGGCTTCTTGAAATTGAGCAAACTGCAACAGCACGTAGTTAGAACGTCCAGAATGCAAAGTCCGTTGGGCGCATTCCAGTTCCAATTCAAACACAGAGTCTCCCCTCGACATTGTAGGGAGTGACAACAACACCAGCAAAAGGAGTAAGAATTTCTTCATAATCTATGTTTCAAAATGAGCTAGTGAATAGTGTAGAAAAATGATGTTTACGTTTCGATGAGACACTTTCTCGTGGGTGAATCCATAATGTAGCCTTTTCTAGACAAAGCAAACGAAAAAACGCTAAGAACGAATGCGATGTGCATTTTGTTTGACAAAATCATTCCACGATGCAGATGCTCCCTTTGTCGAAGTTTTTTTCGTTTTTTGCAACGAAGGTATCGCAGCTTTTACTCCATTGGTGGAAGTATTGATATAGTGACAATAAGCTGCAGCGAGCGCATCAGTGGCATCAAGATAGGGCAACATCCGTTCATCGGATATTTTGAAAGTGCGTTGCATCACACTCGCAACTTGCTCCTTTGATGCGGCTCCATTTCCAACGATGGCTTGTTTGATTTGCATGGGAGCATACTCATGAATGGGGATTTGCCGTGCAATAGCTGCTGCTATCACCACTCCTTGTGCACGCCCGAGTTTGAGCATCGATTGCACGTTTTTTCCAAAGAAAGGGGCTTCGATAGCTAATTCATCAGGATGAAAGGCATCAATCACTCCCATTATCCGTTCATAGATGCGACCTAATTTGAGATAAACGTCAGACACCTTGCGCAAATCGATGACACCCATAGCCAACATTTGAGTCTGCTTGCCCGAAACAGCCACAAGACCATACCCCAATACGTTAGTACCAGGGTCGATGCCAAGAATGATGCGGTCGTGTTGCGCTAGTGGTGATGGATTCATGGGGCAAAAATACATCTTTAACGACAAAGCAAGCAAGAAATCACTATTAAAGATTACTATTCCACGCAAATTCTTACCATATCCGATATATAAGTAGTATATTTGCAGTCTATTTTACCGAATTAAAATCACAACATTATGATCAAACGTCTTTTTTCCACCCTCGTTTGTGGCTTTGTTTTGGGCATCTCCACTCTTGCCGCACAAGCCGTAGTCACTTTCAAAGAGACTGAACATAACTTTGGTAAGTTCTATTCAAACAAAGAACAGGTGTACGTTTTCAAATTTAAGAACACTGGTAACAAACCTTTGGTCATCGAACAAGCCACTACTTCTTGCGGTTGCACTGTTCCTTCTTACACCCAAGCTCCCATTGCACCTGGCAAAAGCGGAGAAATCAAAGTGGTGTACAACGGTCGCGGCAAAAATCCGGGTGAATTTAAAAAAGTGATTACTGTTCGCTCCAATGCCTCCAACGAATTGGTTCGCCTTTATATCATGGGCGATATGGAAGAGGCTAAGGCTGGCAAATAAATCACTTCTTCTCACTTTTCCCTCCTAATTTCATCCTCTAGGCTCTTCCGCATTTATGACCTCGCATCAACATTTAGTCATCATGGCAGGCGGCATCGGTAGCCGCTTCTGGCCAATGAGCAGTGTAGAACGTCCCAAGCAGTTTCTTGACATCTTGGGCGGTGGACGCACTATGCTCCAACTCACTGTGGCACGCTTTGAGAGTATTGTGCCAACCTCCAATATCTGGGTGGTAACCTCCGAGCGATATGCTGACATCGTGCGAGACCAATTGCCCGATGTGCCCGAGGAAAACGTGCTTCTTGAGCCTTGCATACGCGGCACTGCACCGTGTATCTGCTATGCTTCGTGGAAAATCAAAAAGCGCGATCCACGTGCCACCATCGTAGTTGCTCCTTCCGACCACAACGTCAAAGATGTGGATGCCTTTGTGCAGAGCATCAATGAGAGTCTTGAATTTGCTGCCGAGACAGACGCCATTGTCACGCTTGGCATCAAACCTCACTTCCCTTCCACGGGCTATGGCTACATCAAGGCTGACTTGGCTTATTCTTCTTCGCGAAAAAAGAATATTTACGCTGTCGATAGTTTTAAGGAGAAACCCGATTTGGCAGTGGCACAACAATATGTGGCGCAACCCAATTTCTTTTGGAATGCGGGCATCTTCGTTTGGAGTGCCACCACGATTGTCAATGCTTTCCGCGTATATGCTCCCCAAATATCGAATATCTTCGAGAATTTACTCCCTTACTACGATACTCCTGAGGAAAAAACAAAGATTGCGGAGCAGTTTCCTTTGTGTGAAAACATCTCAGTAGACTATGCCATTATGGAGCACGCAGAAGATGTGTATGTGCGCCCTTCTGATTTCGGCTGGAGCGACTTGGGTACGTGGCGTTCTCTCCATGAAGAACTTCCGGTCGATGCCTATAATAATGCGGTGGTGGGTGAAGGTGTGAAACTCTATGAGAGTCGCGACTGTATGATTCACGTTGCTCCTGGCAGAAAAGTCATCGTGCAAGGATTGGAAGGCTATATTGTTGTGGAAAAAGAGGGTGCTTTGCTCATCTGCAAAATGAGTGAAGAACAACGCATCGGTCTTTTTCAGAAAAACTAAGACTCGTTCATCAGGAGGTGCTGCAAAACTCGTTTTGGCAGCATCTCCTTTTGGTTTTTATCCTGCACACTTCTTTCTATTTTCCCAATAACCTTTAATATATGAATACCTCTCGTTTTCTCTGTTCTATGGCTGCGCTTGTGAGTGCAGCGGCTGCTCAAGCACAAACGGCTAAACCTAACGTCATTGTTATCATGACGGACGATGTGGGCTATGGCGATTTCTCCTGCTATGGTGCTAAACGTGTGCATACACCGCACATAGATCAGCTCGCAGCACGCGGCACTCGCTTCACCGATGCACACGCTTCGGCTTCTACAAGCACTCCATCGCGCTATGCTTTCCTAACGGGCGAATATCCTTTTCGAAGAACGGGAACTGATGTGGCGGCAGGAAATGCGGGTATGATTATCAAACCCGAGCAATTCACCTTAGCCGACCTCTTTAAACGCGCGGGATATGCCACGGCGGCGATTGGAAAATGGCATCTAGGACTGGGAAGTAAAACAGCGCAACAGGATTGGAACGGACATATCGACCAAACTCCTGCTGATTTGGGCTTCGATTACAGTTGCATCATGGCGGCTACCGCTGATCGTGTGCCTTGTGTGTTCATTGAAAACGACCAAGTGAAAAACTATGATCCGACTGCACCCATTGAAGTAAGCTATCGCAAGAATTTTGAAGGTGAACCCACGGGAAAAACACACCCTGAATTGTTGCAATTGAAGCCTTCGCACGGCCACGATATGAGTATTGTCAATGGCATCTCGCGCATTGGCTACATGAAGGGAGGCGGAAAGGCGTTGTGGAAAGACGAAAACATCGCCGACTCCATCGCGGCTTATGCCATCAACTGGATGGAAGAGCGTGTGAATGTGGCGCAACAAGCATCGCATTGTCGCAAAGGCGAATGTGACCACACTAGACGAAGCGAAGCAAATAGACCATTTTTCATGTATCTCTGCACCAATGATGTGCACGTTCCGCGCTGGCCGCATGCACGCTTCAAAGGGAAAAGCCCGATGGGACTGAGAGGAGATGCGATTCTCCAGTTGGATTGGACTGTGGGTCAAATCACTGCTGCCTTGCAACGTCTTGGCATTGCTGACAATACGCTCATCATTCTCACCAGTGACAATGGTCCTGTACTCGACGATGGCTATGCCGACGATGCGGAAACGTTAGCCGGCGAACATCGTCCCTCTGGTCATTGGCGCGGTGGGAAGTATAGTGCCTTTGAAGCCGGAAGTGCCGTTCCGTTTATTGTTAGCTGGCCGGCTGGAAAAGTACCACAAGGTAAAACAAGTTGTGCTTTGGTGAGTCAAATCGATGCTATGCGTTCGCTTGCAGCCGTGGTGGGGGAACAGTTGTCTGACTCTCTCGGGAAGGACAGCCGCGACGAACATCTCACTTGGCTGGGAAAATCTTCTAAATCTCGCGATTACGTGCTATCGATGGCCTATAATCGCTCTGTTTCCATCCGCACTCCACAATGGAAATATATCGTGCCGATGCAAGGCGCGCCTATGGTGCCGTGGGGGCCTCGCATAGAAACAGGTTTTTCTCCTTCTGCGCAACTCTATAATATGCGTGGACAGCAAGGAGAAACCGATAATGTGGCTGATCGACACCCCAAAACTGTGAAGCATCTGCAAGAACTGCTTAACAAGGAACTCGAAGCTCCTCAACATCAGTAATTTTGAGAGTAAATGTCGAAGTGGGCAAAGAAAAACAACAAATAGGTAGAGTCTTCTCCAAAATAAAAACAAATAGGTAGAGTGTTCTTCAAAATAGAAGAACACTCTACCTAAAGTTTGATTGCAATTTGAATACCGAATTGCGTTTCAAATAACTTTCAATGCTTATTGAAAATCAGTCAATTAAGGTCTGTTCTTAATCCACTTTCTTTTTCAAAAAGGAATGCCTAATCTTAATCCACTTTCTTTTTCAAACTCACAATGAGTTCATCGAGCAAAGGAATGATATCGGAAATTGACTGCTCCTGTACTCCGCTATTGCAAAGCAAATCGAGCATACAATTGGGGATTTCTACAGACTGCTCGCGCAAATCGTGACCATGCTGCGTCAAAGCAACTATTGTTTGACGTGTGTCCACCTTACCTTTGGTGCGAGTGACGATACCTTCTCGCTCCATTCGCTGAATCAACGGCGTCACCGTGTTGGTTTCTAGCGAGAGTTTTTTAGCAATATCATTCACCGGCAGCGCATCTTGCTCCCAAAGCACCATCAACACAAGATATTGCGGATAAGTTACGCCCAATCGATCGAGATGAGGACGATAAGCCTGCGTAATCAAGCGACTTGCTGCATAAAGTCGGAAGCAGAGCTGGTTATCGAGTTTGAGTTTATCGTAATTCATTTAGAGTAATGTTCGCACTAAAAAGATATTTTCGCGCAAAAAAGATGTTGCGCGCTAATGATTCTTCACACTAAAGATTCTTCGCACAAAATAGATTGTTCCGTGACACAATGGGGCAAAAGATAGATTGATATCAAACCTAATGATTATCAAACCTAACTATTCCTATGATACGGAATAAGCCGACACGGAAATTTGTCATCCGTGCCGGTCTTATTAAACTAATTGATTATAGGCGACTTAGAAAAGTTTTTCAATTTGCTTCTCAATGTCCTTAATATCGTGTGTAGGTTCAAAACGAGCCACCACTTTACCTTCGCGATCAACGAGGAATTTCGTGAAATTCCACTTTACATCGCTAGTTTCGCGCCATCCTGGAAGATTTTTATCTAAAATATCTTCGAGAATCGGAGTGAGTTTGTGGTCTTTCTCGAATCCTTGAAAAGGTTGTTCAGCTTTGAGCCAAGTGTAAAGAGGAAGTTCGTTCTCGCCATTCACTTCAGCTTTGCTAAATTGAGGGAAATCCACTCCAAACTTGAGCGAGCAGAATTCAGAAATCTCGGCATCAGTGCCAGGAGCTTGCCCACCAAATTGGTTGCAAGGCACGTCGAGGATTTCAAGACCTTGAGCGCGATGTGCACTGTAAAGGGCTTCAAGCTCTTCATATTGAGGTGTAAAACCACATTCTGTGGCTGAGTTCACAATGAGCAACACCTTTCCTTTGTAGTCGGCAAGGCTCACTTCTTGACCTTTTTTGTTGGTCAGCTTGAAATCATATACTGTTGCCATAAGTTTTTGCTTGTTTTGAATCTGCGCATCCCAAAGATGCGTCCGTTCCATCGTGTTCTGCGCAGGAACACAAGGCGTAGGAATCGCAATCATTTTGTTCTGCTTATAAATTGTCTTGTTGTCTATGTTCGAAAGATGGCTTGTTCGAGAACCACTCTTCGTTTTCTATTCGCAAAGATACAACTTTTCTCATATATCGCTAGCGATAGTAGAAACATTTTGCGCCACATTTTTGTTTTTTAAGAAAAGAAAATCTCTACAATGCCCCTCTGGCTGGTTCTAAACTTCAAAAAGTCGTGCATAGAATTCGGCTTTCTTCTCCAACTTCAATGGATAAGCGCGCGAGCTACTGGGCATCCGCCAGAAAACAATGTCACGACCTAAGTGATGTTCTGTCTGCGGACAAAGCACCGATTCTCCGATTTTAGGCAACTTTTCCACACCCAACGTGCGACAAAGCGTTTCTCCAGCGAGTCCTCCTGTCGTGATAATATGTCGACACGAAGGCATCGCAGACAAAAGAGAAGCAATATCAGTGGGTTCTACGATTTCAAGAAAAGCATCAGAAGCATTACCCTTCAGTCGCCTTACTTTAGTGGCAGTGTCGAAGAAAGCAAAACCTTTGTCGCGCGCAAATTGTTCAATGGCTGCTTGGTCAAAACGCTTTTCACCATCGACGACAAAATGTTCTCGATTCTCAAAAAACAAATATCCCATAATGCGCCAAAAGTCATTGATGAAGTTGGGATAAAAGAAGAACATACTCCAGCGCGCTTGCGGAGGAGGAAAGCTGCCGAGGAAGAGCCACTGCGCATTTGGGGGAAGAAAAGGTTGGAGAGGATGAGTTTCGATGGGAAGTACTGACATCGTTGTTGCAAGAAAAGGGAAGTTACCAATAAGGAGCGAGAAAATCAGCCACACAACGCGTATAAGTTTCGCGATGTTTGAGATAACTCGCTGCGTGTTCAGCCTGCGGAGCAATCCAAAGCGACTTCGGTTGCGGCTTGGCAGCAAACACACGATAAACCATTGCTGTGGGCACAAATTTATCTTGATCACCGTGGATAAAAAGCATCGGTTGACGACAACGACTCACTGAAGTTACGGCATCAGCTTCGCGAAACGACCATCCGTAGTGCCATTTACACAAGGCATTTGAAGCATACAACACTGGGAAAGCAGGAAGATGATACCGCTTTCTAAGTTCGCTTTTGAAAATATCCCAAACAGAAGAGTAACCACAATCCTCAACATATGCACGAATCGGAGGAAGACTGTCTGAACCACTGAGCATCATTGTTGTAGCAGCTCCCATGGAGATGCCATGCACCACAAGATGGAGAGCATTTGCCATTGTGTTTCGCGACGATTCATTCGCAGCAACTTGCGCTGACGTTTCGTTCTGCTGCACGTTGGCGAAGATGTTCGAAGCCGTCCACACCCATTGTCGCACGTCTAACCGGTCGTTCCATCCCATACCAATGCTTTCGCCTGACGTTTTTCCGTGATAACGCAAATCAGGCATCAGCACATTTGCGCCCAAATCATGATGATAGAGATAAGCAATATGGAGCATTCGCAAAGCTGCATCTTGATAGCCATGCACCAAAACAGCCACTCGCTTTGTGGGAATCGCTGCACGAATGTAATAACCATGGAGTTTCGCACCGTCAGCAGCGACAATAGTAGTGTCATGCAGTGCGTGATGAGCCTGCAAACTATCATACCACGGCTGAATGTGGGGATAATTATGATACATCCTTTTGAGAGTGGCAAGAGAATCTCTGTAAACACTGGGAGTGGGATGCAATGCCGTGCTCAACATAAACTCTCCCACACCCCACAAAGCCAAGAATAGCACAAAGGAAACGCCCAAAGTCCATCTCCACCAACGGAAGAAGCACGATGTTATAGTGTTTTTTTGAGTAGACTGAGAAGAAAGCGGATCGTTGTGAAACATAAGGCTCTCGAAATATCAAATGAGGTCGGAATATCAAATTATAAAGTGTCTCCCTCCCTTGAAATGAGATTCAAGAGAGGGAGAGAATGAGTAACCATTGTCAAATGCCGCTTTTGTTGAAGCACAAAGAGAAGGTCTTGGACTTCTGCAACACACAACACTTGGTTTACTGTTGAGTCAACAAACGATTACTTACGCTTGAGGTCGTACTTCATGCCAGAAGCAGCGGGAGCGAGAGTAGAATCAGATGATGCAGAGAGAACGCTGTCGCCGCTAAGTGCGAAGTAACGTACATCTTCGGGAGAAACAGTGAGCTTGTACCCCTTCTTGTCGCCAGCAGTTACTTCTTCGTAAGTACCCTTTGACATAGTAGTGTCTTCAGCGAGAACGAAACCCTTAGTGCTATCTTGTGCGAGAGCAAGCTTAACGTTCATTTGACCACCATCAGCGTTGGGGAATTGACCTTCGAATACGAGAGAGTCAGCAGTTTGTGCAGAGAGAGAGTCTGCGTTTTGCTCAGATTGAGCCTTGTTGCCGCAAGCCATCAAAGAAAGGCAAGCAACAGCGAAAAAGAGAACTTTTTTCATTGTGATGATATTGAATAATATTGAATGTGATGCTTTACCACTGTATCCCCGTTTAATACGATGCTTGCCTTGAAAAAACTTTCGCTGCGTGCATCAGCCTTAAAGTGTCAGGGAGAAAACGAGTGTTATTTTGTGGTTTTGGAGCAAAGGTAGACACTTTCCCACACTCAAACTACATATTTATCCTTAAAAATACAAAAGCTCACGTGTTTTTCTATCTTATCGCGGTTTAACAGGGGAGAAAAACACGTCTACTAGACAATTTCCACAGATTTCTTTGTACCTTTGCTCTAGAAACTGTGGAATTTTGCGTTCCACCTTCATTGTTTCAACGCACATTTACCCTGATTTTGCCTATTTGTTCGATTAGAATCTGCTTTCTTCAGCAGAACACATTCGACTACTTCGGCTTCAAACAGGCGAAACAACAAACTTTTCACACAAAATGGCTATGCAATATATTGGTGTTTTTCTTTCTTCCCACGACAATGTGCCCTCTGCCTTCCAACAAGCTACGGAAGAGGTGGGAAAATGGATTGGACAATCTGGACGTTCGCTCGTTTATGGTGGTTCAGGTGTCGGCATGATGGAAGTCCTTGCACAGAGTGCCAAACAAGCTGGTGCGCGAATCTTTGGCATCGTTCCGCAATTTGTGGTAGAAAGAAATGCGGTGAGCGACACGCTTGATGTAGATATCCGCACCGCTGGACTCGCCGACAGAAAGACAATTCTCATCGAACGCAGCGACTTGATGATAGCTTTGCCCGGTGGTGTGGGTACGCTCGATGAAATATTTACCCTTATGGCAGAAATCACCAT
>CAJPLH010000062.1 GCA_905371275.1 Prevotellaceae bacterium | reverse complement strand
AGAGAAAACTTCGCATCCATGCGCAATCCCCTCATCGTAGGTGGCGCAAGTGGCATCGGACTCGCACTTGCACACTTGCTTGCTACCCAAGAAGACACTGAAACGGTTTGGATCGTCGATAGAAATCTCCCAACAGCGGAACAAGACCATCCCAAATTTCGGGTACAACAATTCGATCTCACCCACCAAGATTATAGCATCTTCACTCAATTTCCTACCGTGGATGGACTCTTCATCACGGCAGGTTTTGCGCGTTTGGCTCTTTTCAAAGACATTGACGAAGCGCATCTCGTGAGTTCGTTTCAGGTAAATGCGCTTGCCCCTTTGCGAATCGTACATCATTTCTACGATCGTTTACAGCAAAAGGCAGATTTTCCCTGCGCCATTATGGTCAGTATCGCGGGATTCTTGAGTTCGCCCTTCTATGCCGTATATGGTGCCACGAAAGCAGCGCTGAGAAGTTTCATCGAAAGTGTAAATGTCGAACTCTCACGCGCCGATACTCCCAATCGAATTCTCAACGTATCTCCAGGACATTTCAGCGGTTCACAGTTTGAAGGCGGCACTTCCACGCAGCTTGATCAGCTTTTCCCACTGGCACAAGAGATTCTTTCGCGTGCCCTTGCCCACAACGATCTCTACATTCCCCAATATGACGAAGTGTTTCGCAACGTGCTTGAACGCTACCAAGCCGATTTCCGCAAAGAGGGACAGCGAGCCTACGATTATAAAATCCAATCGGGACGCGTGAAAAACTAACTGCTTCGACAGCTACACCCTTCCTTTTTCCATTCTCTTCGACATTGCTCATCCTTTCTCCTTATTATATATGTCACAACCTCCCATTGACCACGAAGCTCTCCGCCAACGATTCAATCCCGAAGGCTCTCTCCTGCGCCGTATGCAACATAGAATGACGGAGATGCTTGTTGAAATTGACAAGATTTGCCGTCGCCACGATTTGAAATACTGGCTCTGCTCTGGCACCCTCCTCGGTTGTGTGCGACACGGAGGATACATTCCTTGGGATGACGATCTCGACATTGAAATGCTTCGAGAAGATTATGAGAAACTTCTGAAAATTCTTCCCGAAGAATTGCCTGAGCATCTAAAACTTCAAACGCCAGACACCGATTCTGGTTATTTCTTCCAGTTTGCAAAAGTACGCGACACGCGAAGCTATATGGAGGAAACCAACGACTACGACCGCATCTTCCAATTCAAAGGGATTTTCATCGACATTTTCCCCTACGAAAAGATGCCACTCCCCTAGCTCTGGATTTCTAATCGCACCTTTGGACGTGTTTACAAGGTGATGAACAATCCCAACAACACTCCAGAACAACTGCTTCGCAAAGTGCAACGCATTCGTCGATTCAATGAGCGTTTCATTTTCCCAGTCTTGCGCGCCGTTGCGAAACTCTGGCCGACAAAATACCTCAATTATAGTCCCGGAATCCCCTATCCCAACACGATTCTCCCACAAGAAACGTTCCCTCTCACCACTGCGATGTTCGATGGTGTGGAAGTTCCCGTACCAGCAGACACAGATGCTTATCTGCGTCGCAAATTTGGTAATTATATGCAGCTTCCTCCACTCGATAACATCCACCCTCATAGTGCAAAGCTCACCATAAATGACTGATTCTCCCTTTGCCCCTGTGGCACTCTTCGTATACAATCGTCTCAACCACACAAAGAGAACCTTAGAAGCTCTTGCCGCTAATCATCTTGCACCAGAAACAGAAGTGTACGTCTTTTCCGATGGCGGACACGACAACAGTTCGTGGCGCACGGTCAATGCTTTACGCGAATATCTCAAAGAATTTGCTGCACGCAATGCAGAAGAACATCTTTTCCGTGCCATTCATCTCATCGAACGTCCTGAGAATTTCTATTTAGAACGCAACATCATTGAGGGGATTTCCCACGTATTCAAGCAACACGACACCATTATTGTTTTAGAAGACGACATTGTCACTGCACAAGGTTTTCTTTCTTACATGAATCGCGCATTTCAACTCTATCGTGACGATACACAAGTGATGCACGTGGCGGGATTTACTCATTTAAATCTGATAGACGAACATCCAGAACTCACAGAATCGGACAACGAAGCCTATTTCACTCCTCATATGGGTGGTTGGGGTTGGGGAACATGGCGCAACCGCTGGCAACAACACTTTGTACACTACACTTCTGCCCAAGAAGTCCTCGATAGTCTCACCAACGACGACATCGACGCTATGCAATACGGGGGCAATTTTCCCTGCCTTCACTCCATCGACCGCGACCCTATCCCTTGGGATGTCTGTTGGGAAATCGCTATCTACCGAGCAGGCGGACTGTGCCTCACACCTGCGCGAACACTCATCCGCAACATTGGTTTGCAAGGTGGCACACACTTCAGCGCCACTAGCAGTTGGTTGCAGCATTTTAGCTACGATCGTGAGCCCCTCACGCGCCCTCTCCAACTTTCGCACCGCACACCAGAAAAAAATCCTGAAATAGAAAAACTCTTCGCCGAAGCCATTCGTGACTGGGGCATTCGCTACACTTGGTTAGGAAAATTATTGCGAAGCATCAAACACCTCGTTTTGCGAAAACATCAACACTAGCCTTTCCCCATCACTTATATCACAACAGAAAGAGGTTGCATCTCGTGTAGTAAGATGCAACCTCTTTTACTTTCAAAAATACTTATATTGTTCTAAAGACTTCAGAACATCAATATCATCTGAAGATGTTAATAACCTCATTAAATAAGAGGACTAAGCAATAGTGATGCGACGCACCACCTTTCCCACCTTCACGATGTAGATACCGCGCTCCACGTTGAGCGTGAGGGAGAAATCATCACCATCCACACGGTGCGCTGCAACTTTCACACCAGTGATGTTGTAAACCGACAACGAAAGTCCATCAGCGCGCTGCACTCGAAGTTGATTGCCACGGACAGTAATGGCGATTTCATCCATACTAGAAGTTTCCATTGACATAGGAATTTCTGCAACGGGAGAAACATCCATCGGATTTGCTCCTGCAATCAAAGAAGACCTATCGCTGGAGGGATAATTCTGCACACTTTCCTTTGCCGCAGCTGACAAAACAAAACTACTTGCGAAGAAAAGAGCGATATAAATGCGGAGTATATGTTGTTGCATAGGCGTTAAATGCTAAGTAGTTATGGCAAAAATACAACAAATTGCGGAATTCAACAAGGTTTTAGTCCTTTTTTTGCTGGTTTTGACGCGCTTCTTTCTCTAATTCTTGAGGAAGCCTGAAAGCAGTATATAATTCGAACACCACGGCAATCGTGAGACACACTTTCCATTCTCCCCCTTTAAGAGGAAACAAGTGGAAAGTACTAACAAGCATCAACACAGCACTCACCATCAACAAGAAAGCCCCAAGGACTTCTTGACGACGCAAACGACGAATGACCACATTTTGTCCTTCATATCGTTGCAATAGTTGAGTACCACCAAAAGACAGTGCTCCAAGCGTGAAAATATAGGGAGCATATTCAGCCAAGGCCTCAACAAGTGGCAGAATTGCGCCAACAACGAGTAGCACACCACCCATCACTGAGATGGCATTTTGCAGTGGAGAAAGAGATTTCATCATAGAGAAAGAATAGAAAAACGCAGCGCAGATGTTGCATCGCGCTGCATCATACCATCAAAAGAAGAGTTCTAGTTGTCGCCTTCGTTCACCACAACATACACATCTTCATTGGCCTTTTTCATAAAGAGTTTCACACGAGCCACCTTTTCCACGGCTTCGGGAGAAACGTCCATCAACTCAAGCGCACGAGAGTCATCTTTATATTGCTTCTCATAATGCGCAATTTCTTCCTGAAGTTCACTATTTTTATTTTGGAGCAATAGGATGTTGAGTAAACTATGTCGGTCCAATATCCCCGCAGAGATGAGAAACAAAACCGTGGCGCAGGTGATGCGATAACGCCAAAGACGAGAAACTACTTGAGAAAGAGTAACCATACGAAGAAATGCAGAAGGAGGAGAAAAACTCGAAGGAGAAAGAGAAACAGCCAGCACGTGCTAGCACATTCTCCAGCAATTAGAGATCGTGCTGTTGCAAACGATAAGCCGCCAACTCTTCATAACGCGTTCCGGGCTTGCCATAGTTCGCATAAGGATAGATGCTAATGCCGCCACGAGGAGTGAAAAGACCAGTCACCTCAATATATTTAGGTTCCATCAAGCGAATCAAGTCTTTCATAATGACATTAACGCAATCCTCGTGAAAATCTCCGTGATTACGGAAAGAGAAAAGATAGAGTTTCAAACTTTTGCTCTCCACCATTTTCACATCAGGAATGTAAGAAATGCGGATTTCAGCAAAATCAGGTTGCCCCGTGATGGGACAAAGTGAGGTAAATTCGGGGCAATTGAATCGCACCCAATAATCGTTCTCTTGGTGCTTATTGACAAACGACTCGAGCATTTCGGGTGCGTAGTCAGTGGGATATTGAGTACCTTGGCTTCCGAGATGTTGAAGGCCTTCGGTTTCGCGTTGTGACATAAGGATGATAACTTATATAAGTTGAAAATTCTAAGTTAGAGACTACTTGTGGTAGGTCTCTTTAGTGAGCAAATAGTGTTGCAACCCCGCTTGTCGAAGCTCACACGCAGGACAATGTCCGCAACCATCACCCACTACACCATTATAGCAAGTCAAGGTGCGTTGGCGAATGAGGTCGAGCACTCCGAGTTCATCGGCAAGTACCCATGTTTCAGCCTTATCGCGCCACATGAGTGGTGTGTGGATGCAGAACTGTTCGTCCATAGCGAGATTGAGCGTCACATTGAGACTCTTGACAAAGCTGTCGCGGCAATCGGGATAACCCGAAAAGTCAGTCTGCCCCACTCCAGTGACCAAATGAAAAATGCCACGTTCACGAGCGTACACTGCAGCGATGCTCAAGAAGAAAAGATTTCTTCCAGGCACAAATGTGTTGGGAGGAGTATCAGCAGGCTTCGTTTCGTCCATTGCGAGCGAAGTGTCAGTGAGCGAGTTGCGCCCCAATTGTCCCAAAAGCGGCACATCCATCACCTCAAAAGGAACATTTTGTTCAGCACAAATGCTGCGTGCCAATTCCACTTCGGCAGCGTGCTTCTGTCCATAGGTGAAACTGAGAGCCAACACTTCGTCAAATTCGCGAAGTGCCCAAAATAGACAGGTGGTGGAGTCTTGTCCGCCACTCAAAACGACAAGTGCTTTATTGTTCATTGTTGAATGGATTTGACAGATGTTTGGAGAGCAACCAACGGAAGGTTCGAAACCTCTCCTCTGTGTGAAATATCCTCACCGCGCGCACCGTGCGTCAAGCGCAAACGGTTCGCGATGAGTGAGCGTACTTAAATACCTAAGCGTTGATTTGACGATAAATGCAGTGGAGATTAAGATTGCTGTTCTGCATTCTTTGCATCAATCTCTTTTTCTTGAGCATCAACTCCCTCGCTGAGCAAATCATTTCCCCAGTGTTGGGAAGCCAGTCGAGCTTGACGATCCACCACCTCTTTCGCTTTTCGTGCATAAACAATGAAGCGAAGCGATTGCGCATACGACACATAATTCCACACCCAATTCAAGAAGACAATACTTTTGTTGCGAATGCCCAAGATACTACGCAGGTGAACAAGCAACCACATCACCCATGCAAAGAATCCCGCCATCTTCACTTCGCTAAATTCTGCCACTGCGCGATTTCGTCCCACAGTAGCCATAGCACCAAGGTTCTTATAGCGGAAAGGTTTGAGTTTCTTGCCTTTTTCCAGTGCTTGGAGATTGCGCGCAAGGAGTTTACCTTGTTGGATAGCCACTTGTGCCAATTGTGGGTGTCCACCTTTCCAATTAGGATCACCCTCGGGCATAATGCACTGGTCACCAATGGCAAACACATTGTCCAAACCTTCCACTTGGTTGTGCGCATTGACCACGATGCGGCGACCGCGTCCCAAGAATTTGGGATCAAGATTTCCCACTTCTTCTCCAGCCACACCACTCACCCAGATGAACGTGCGCGTAGCGATTTGTGTACCATCCTTCAAAATCACGCGATGATTCTGATAGTCCGTCACCATCTTGTTCAAGAGCACATTGACCCCCATCGTGCGCAAGAAACTCTCAACGTGCGCAGAAGTGGGAGGACTCATTGCAGGAAGAAGACGTGGTCCAGCTTCGATGAGATAAATGTTCATCAAACTAGAAGGCATATCAGGATAGTCCTTGGGGAGAACAAAATTTTTCATTTCTGACAACGCACCGGCCACTTCAACTCCCGTGGCACCACCACCCACAATCACCACATTGAGCAGTTCTTGACGTTCTGTTTCACTAGAGCAAGTGAGCGCACGTTCAAAGTTTTCGAGCAACGCATTGAGCAGTCCCATTGCTTCGCTCACATTCTTCATCGGAATGGCATGTTCTTCCACATTCTTGTTGCCAAAGAAATTAGTGGTAGTTCCTGCTGCAAAGACCAAATAGTCGTAAGAAATTTTACCGATAGAAGTTTGGAGAATATTCTGTTCAGTAAACACGCTACGCACCTCCGCCAAGCGGAAATAGAAATCTTTGCGTCCGTGGAAAAGCTTTCGGAAGGGGAAAGAGATGCTACTGGGTTCAATGCCCGCAGAAGCCACTTGATAGATGAGTGGAGGGAATTGGTGATAATTGTTACGGTCAATCAGCACCACTTGAAAGTTGGAGTTTTTGAGTTTGTTAGCCAACTTCAAGCCGCCGAAGCCACCACCAACGATGACCACACGCTTTTTGTCGGATTTGGGAATATTGAAAGCCATATTGCGAAGCGAGAAATAAGGGAAAACTGCAGCAGCGTGCCACAGCGACGTTCCCCTGTCATAGAGTTTTTATGTTTCAAAGTCAAAGCATTGCGATGAGTTCGTCTTTCAACTACCCATTCGTCAAAGCCTGCTTATCTTATAGAATCTGTGAGGAGTTTGATTTCGAGCGGAGGAGATATTCGCTCATACAAAATGTTGTAGACAGCATCGAGAATCGGCATGTTCACACGATAACGCTTATTGATAGTGCGCATACAGCGCACACCATAATATCCCTCTGCTATCATTTCCATTTCCATTTGCGCATTCTTCACGCTATATCCGCGTCCAATCATTTGACCAAACACGCGATTGCGAGAGAAGTTGGAATAACTCGTCACCAACAAGTCGCCCAAATAAGAACTATCATAGACATTTCTTTCAATGGGATAGACTGCCGTGAGGAAGCGATGCATTTCTTGCACAGCACTCGCCAAGAGCACAGAAAGGAAGTTGTCGCCATATTGCAACCCCGAACAGATGCCGGCAGCAATGGCATAGACATTTTTGAGCACAGCACCATATTCGATGCCAATGACATCTTGCGAAACAGAAGTTTTCACATAGTCATTTGCCACGAGTTGTGCCATTGTGTGTGCACGATTTTCATCGGTGCAACCCACTGTGAGATAGGTCAAACGATTGAGGGCCACCTCTTCAGCATGACTCGGCCCCCCCAACACCATCAATTGGTCTTCAGGCACGCCAAAAGCCGTGCGGAAATACTCCGTACACACCACATTTTCATCAGGAACGATGCCTTTAATGGCCGTCATGATATATTTATTGTGGAGTTTTACTTTGAGTTTTTTGAGTTGCATTTTGAGATAAGGAGAAGGCGTCACGAAAATGAGGGTATCATATTCGCGTGCAATCTCGTTGATGTCGCTGCTAAAGTGTATGCGATCAATAGGAAATTTCACCGTAGTGAGATACGTTGGGTTGTGCTCGTAGCGTCGAAATTCCTCGATCGTTTCTTCACGACGGATGAACCATCCAATTTCAGAGACACTCTCAAGTATAATCTTTGCTATTGCAGTAGCCCAAGACCCACTACCAATAATGGCGATTTTCCCAGGAAACTCGGCCAAACCGCGACTGTCTTCGCTGCTCTCGCCAAATCCGAAGAAAGAACTGAAACTAGGCATAAAAAGAAGTAGACTTTAGTTGTGGTCGATGATGGGAGAATAAAGTAATGACATTTCGACAAGAAGGTTATCCTCTTTCCCCTTTCTCCACAAAATCAAGGGAAAGAAACAGCATTCTGTCTAGAGAAAACGCTGCATTGGTGGGGCGAATCAGTCCATCGTCCCCACCAATGCGGCAGAATAGGCTGGTTATGCTCCGAGGGCTTCAATCCAGGCAGCGATGTCGGCCACCGAAGGCTTGGTGATGTCGAGTTGATACTTCTTGATTACCTCACCCATCTGTTGCTGAATCTTTTGAGGATTGGCCTCTTTGAGATCTTGCACCAAATAGTAGCCCACCTTTTGCAACACGGGCACAATTTCGGCAGGAATGCCGAGGGGGAGATAAGCCTCTACCTTGTCTTTTGCAGGGAGCTTTTCGGGTTTCATTTGGGGGAAGAAGAGCACCTCTTGGATAGTGGTGTTGCCCGTGAGGAGCATCACCAAACGGTCGATGCCGATGCCGATGCCCGAGGTGGGAGGCATACCATATTGGAGTGCGCGGAGGAAGTCTTGGTCAATGAGCATCGCTTCATCGTCACCCTTGTCTGCCAAACGCATTTGTTCGAGGAAACGTTCTTCTTGGTCGATGGGGTCATTGAGCTCGGAGTAAGCATTTGCCAATTCCTTACCGTTCACCATCAATTCGAAACGCTCGGTCAAACCAGCTTTTTCGCGGTGCATCTTCGTGAGAGGCGACATTTCCACAGGATAGTCTGTGATGAAAGTGGGTTGAATGAACTTACCTTCACAAGTTTCACCGAAGATTTCATCAATGAGCTTACCTTTACCCATTGTTTCGTCTACTTCGATGCCGAGTTTTTCAGCGATGGCACGGATTTCATCTTCGGACTTGCCATTGAGGTCGTAGCCCGTTTCTTCCTTGATAGCATCAAGAATGGGAAGACGACGATAAGGAGCTTTGAAGCTAATCACCTTACCATCAATTTCCGTTTCGGGTTTGCCATTCACTGCGATGCAGATTTTCTCCAACATACGTTCAGTGAAATCCATCATCCAGTTGTAGTCCTTATATTGCACATAGAGTTCCACACAGGTAAACTCGGGATTGTGCGTGCGGTCCATACCCTCGTTGCGGAAGTTCTTACCGATTTCATATACTCCTTCAAAACCACCCACGATGAGACGTTTGAGATAAAGCTCTGTTGCAATGCGGCAATACATCTCTTGGCTCAGCGCGTTGAAGTGTGTGATAAAGGGACGCGCAGACGCACCACCAGGGATATTTTGGAGTGTTGGTGTTTCCACTTCTGTGTAGCCCGCTTCGTCCAAGATGCTACGCATTGTAGTAATCACCTTAGCACGCTTGTAGAAGGTTTCCTTCACGTTGGGATTGACAATCAAGTCTACATAGCGACGGCGGTAGCGCAATTCTGGATCTTCAAAGGCATCAAACACCTCACCGTCCTTCTCTTTGGGACTGGGGAGTGGTTTCAAACTTTTAGCCAAAAGGGTCAATTCGCGCACGTGCACAGAGATTTCTCCTGTTTTGGTGCGGAACACATAGCCTTTCACCCCAATGAAGTCACCCAAATCGAGAAGTTTCTTCACCAAAGAGTTGTAAAGCGTCTTGTCTTCTTCAGGGCAAATGTCATCGCGAGTGATATACACCTGGATGCGACCACGAGAGTCAAGAAGTTCTAAGAATGTGGCTTTACCCATCACGCGGCGGCTCATCATTCTACCAGCGATGCACACCTCGCGGGGTTCATCTTCATCGCGGAAGTTGGCTATAATTTCATCGCTAAATGCGTTGGTGGGATATTCTGCTGCGGGATAAGGGTCAATGCCAAGGGCACGAATCTCATCGAGTGACTTGCGACGAGCAATTTCTTGCTCACTGAGTTCAAGAATGTTCATAAGGGTGATGATTCTAGGATAAGATGCGCTACTCTGTTTCCTGTCTCCGTTCGGCAACAAGGACTAGAATAAGTTGCTGGGGTTCGGGATTTTTTCCACCCCTGCCCCACTTCGATTGGCGCATTCTTCGGCTAATGTAATTTTGTGGCAAAGATACGACTTTCTTTTGAAAATTTCCACGCATCACAATGACATTTCTCGCGATTATTTCCCTACAATCCCAAAATCTTGCCAACTTTGCACAACTCATCAAGTTACGTGCAACTTATTTGTATCAAACGTCATCTGTTGCTATCGGTTTCCCACTCTCCTCTCCCCCTATCGCACTTGTTTTTTTTTCGATGTAGGAGATGTTTTTCCTTTCTTACTCCCCTATTTGTATAGGGGGAGATATCGGAGCAAAGAG
>CAJPLH010000061.1 GCA_905371275.1 Prevotellaceae bacterium | reverse complement strand
AGACATTCCATGAAAATTGTGAGACGTCGATAGAAAATTGAACCATCTTCCAATGTTTCAAATAGTTGACGCAAGAACGCCTCCATCTTGAACTACTTCTTGCAAAAACTACCTCAAAACTGAAAAGAAAAAAGGCACGCAAAAACTTTGAAATTCGAGGGTGAAAGCGTAACTTTGCATCAATGAATGAACTAAATTTACATATCAGCAGATTGATTTTGGAGCATAATTGTGTGATAGTCCCTGACTTAGGGGGATTTGTCACACAATATTGTCCTGCACATTTCGATGAAGTGGCAGGATGTTTTGTCGCTCCTAGCTATCAAGTGGGATTTAATCCCCTGCTCCAAACAGATGATGGTGTGTTGGCTCATTCATTTATGATGGTCAATCAGACTTCTTACGACGAAGCTGTTCACGACATCCGTCTATGCGTCCACCAATTACGCGAAGCACTCCGTACACGCAAAGAAGTGACGTTGCTCAACATCGGCACATTCAAACAGAGTGCATCGGGGGTATATGATTTTACCCCTCTCAAAGAGGGCATCGACACTCCCGCTCTCTTTGCTCTACCTCCATTGAGCATCAAAAAATTGGACAGAACCGAACCAGAAACCGTCGTATTGCCTTTGCCATCTCCCAAAGATGGTTACACGTTCCACATCAGCAAATCAATGCTCCGTTCAGTGGCAGCAGCTGCTGTGGCCATCGTTTTCTACTTTGTGTGGGCTGCTCCTCTCAATCGCCACGCTGGCATTCAGACCAACGAGGCTCAAATGTTTGAGCAAATCACACAGATTTTGGGAAATGTCTCTGCTTCTCCGCAACAAAAAACGGAATATTTCCAACAATTTGTGCATCAAGCAGACGAAAACGAAAGTATCAGCGCAGAAGAACTGATGCAAGGCAAACCATCACAGTTCCCCTCTGCACCAGCCTCTACACACGAGACGGACGCTGCTCCATCGCAACAACCTATGGTGCAACAACCAGTGGCGCAAGCTCAACCAACGGAATACTCCCTTGTTGTGGCGAGTCAAGTGCCAATGAGCGGTGCAGAACAATTGGTGGAAAAGTTGAAAAAGTCTGGTCACGAAGATGCACGTGTGCTCAAACGACACCATGTGGTGCGCGTAGTGGTGGGCAACTATCCCACATACGCAGAAGCACGCCAGAGACTCAAACAAATGCGCTCCAACTCAAAAGAATTTGCAGACTCTTGGGTTCTCAAAGAAGAAGTGAAATAGGCTACTTCTACGAGAAATCATTGTTCTAGTCCGCATTGACATCTCCCCAACGACTTTCTGCTGAAAGT
Source organism: Prevotellaceae bacterium (assembly GCA_905371275.1). Classification (GTDB taxonomy): domain Bacteria; phylum Bacteroidota; class Bacteroidia; order Bacteroidales; family Bacteroidaceae; genus Alloprevotella. The sequence goes on along the minus strand of CAJPLH010000061.1, from coordinate 9,227 downwards.
CCCTGCAAACATACATCATTCTCCCTTTGCAACACCACAGGAATACTCCCAAAGTGCTGCGACATTGAGCGAGAGATGATGGTTTAGAAAGAAACATTATCACATTGCCCCTCTTTGATGCTGCTGATAGACGAGCAAGTTGCATTCGAGAGTGGCACTTTTCTATTTTTACTCTTATGAAAAGAATTCGCTGTCCAAAATGCGACGAAGCCATATTGTTTGACGATTCTCTCTACACTCCAGGGCGCACTCTCGTGTTTGAATGCCCCACTTGTCGCAAACAATTTAAGATTCGTGTCGGCGTCAAGGCTGCTACTAGCAACAACGCGGAACAAGATTTTGACGGCGAACAAAACGAAGAAGAACGCTTGCCGTTAGGACATCTTGTGGTGGTGGAAAATGCCTTCCATTTGCGTCAAGAGATACCGCTCTTTTTGGGTAAAAACAGTGTGGGACGACACGTCAAAGACACAAAAGCCAACGCAGCTTTCAAAACCGTGGATCCTAGTGTCGATCAAACCCATTGTCACATCACTGTGACTGTGAACAAAAATGGCAACAAGAAATTCGTTCTCCGCGACGGCCCTTCCGGCACTGGCACATTTCATATGAACGAATTGGTGGGATTGAAGGAGAGTGTGAATGTGGAAGATGGTGCCATCATCACATTGGGAGCAACAACACTGATTTTGCGGGACACTCCTCCCAACGAAACAGAAGAATAATCTTTTAGAGAAAACTTAATCTTACCCTTATGCTACGTTTTCTTTTCACCCTAACATTCTTGTTGGGCACTATTTCCAGCGTGTTTGCTCAACACACATTGGAACAAACTCAAACCCCTTCTGCTACACCAAACGTGCCCATCAGCGACACGCTCACTGGCACGTTCTACAATGACGAAATCGGTCTCCGTCTTCACGTTGATTTGGGAAAAGAGCGGCTCATCGTTCCAGGAATGGACTTCTTAGGCCCCGTTTATGCCTATATGGACGGACGCATCTATGGTAAGTGGATGCTCGTGAAGAAAGAAGTAAAAAAGGGAAAAGCCATTTTACGTTTCACTAACGAAATTGGTTCGGATTCTCAAGACATCGAATTGACACAAACTGCCGATGGCAATTATTTCTATCGCACACTCGGTGGCAACAACGTCAAAAAAGTAGTAGGCCGTCGTTTAGTAAAAATAGACGATAGTATGCCGATGAAGAGAAGACCTCTCGATCAATAGTGACAGATACTCACACAAACGATAGTGTATCGATGTGTTTCCTTCTCATTGAGCGACAATTGTACTTTTATAATTGATGCGCTCATATCCAATAGATATTCCAAGCCCGCAAAATGATGGACGGATTGATAAAAGTGGCAACGGCTTTGCCTCGTGTTGAGGTGGCTAATGTGACCTTCAACACCCAAGACATAGAAAATCTCATCGTGAAAGCCGAAGGAAAAGGAGTAGAAATACTCTGTTTTCCAGAACTGGCGCTCACAGCTTATACTTGTCAGGATCTCTTTGCTCAACAACTTTTGTTGGACGAAGCCGAACAAGGTCTACTCAAACTACTTGAATTGAGTAGAAATGTTCAGTTGGCTGTGGTGGTAGGACTTCCTGTGAGTCATCGCGGTATGCTCTTCAACTGTGCAGCAGTGGTGCAACAAGGAAAAATCTTTGGTCTTGTTCCCAAAACTTATCTTCCCAATTATCATGAATTTTACGAGAAGCGGTGGTTTTCTTCGGCTTCTGCATTGTCTCACAATGAACCTATCAGAATTTGTGGACAAACAACTGTAATCGGTGTAGAACAACTTTTCCATATCAACGACGCAACTTTCGGTATAGAAATTTGCGAAGATTTGTGGTCTCCCGTTCCTCCTTCCAACAATTTGGCGCTTCAAGGAGCGGAAATCGTGTTGAATCTGAGCGCATCAAACGACCTTGTAGGCAAAACAGACTATGTGCGCCAACTGGTGAAAGGACAAAGTGCGCGTTGTCATTGCGCTTATCTCTACGCAGGTGCTGGTTTTGGAGAGAGCACACAAGACTTAGTCTTTGGGGGTAGAGCGTTTATCGCAGAAAATGGAACTATCCTCGCCGAGTCTAATCAATTTTCTCTCGAACCTCAGTTAATTATTAGCGAAGTAGATGTAGAATTATTGCGAAGCGAACGCAGATCTAACACTTCTTTCTCGCAATCCATTGCGCAACAAACGGCACAGCAAATGCCATTTAGGGTGGCAGAACTCGAAATGGTGTTGCGAGAACAAGCCTCAACGCGCACTTATGATCCACTTCCCTTTGTGCCGCAAGGTGCACAATTGGGCACACGTTGCCACGAGATTCTCAACATCCAGAGCTTAGGATTAGCCAAAAGATTGAAGCACACACACACCAATCATTTGGTGGTAGGTATCAGTGGTGGATTAGACTCAACACTCGCTCTACTCATTGCGGTGCATACTTTCGATCTCTTGGGATTGGAGCGCAAAGGTATTGTCGGCATCACGATGCCAGGTTTTGGCACCACCGACCGCACTTACAACAATGCTCTCCTGCTTATGAAAGAGTTGGGAATCACAATCCGCGAAATTCCTATTGCAGCAGCAGTGCGCCAACACTTTGCAGACATCAACCACAATGAAGAAGTGCACGATGTGACCTACGAAAATGCACAGGCGCGCGAACGTACACAAATACTGATGGACGTGGCGAACCAAGTGGGAGGAATGGTGCTAGGCACAGGCGACTTGTCAGAACTGGCGCTCGGTTGGGCTACTTACAATGGTGACCATATGTCGATGTATGCAGTCAATGCGTCAATTCCCAAAACTTTGGTGAAACACCTGGTGCGCTGGGTGGCTGACAACATTATGGAAGCCGGATGTCACGACGTATTGTTGGACATTGTAGACACTCCAATCAGTCCAGAACTTCTACCCGCAGATCAGCAAGGACAGATTACCCAAAAAACAGAAGATTTAGTGGGTCCTTATGAACTGCACGACTTCTTCCTCTACTATACTTTGCGCTATGGTTTCAAACCCAGCAAGATATTCCGCCTAGCAGTGAGTGCTTTCTCCACTTCTGATGCTTCACGCAATGTGTGTAGCTATCCAGAAACAACAATTGCACATTGGTTACACGTGTTCTTCCGCCGCTTCTTCCAACAACAATTCAAGCGTAGTTGTTTGCCTGATGCTCCCAAAGTGGGCAGTTGTTCGTTGTCTCCACGCGGAGATTGGCGTATGCCTTCCGATGCTTCAGCAAACATTTGGTTGGCCGAATGTGAGCATTTGCTGCAAGCCTATGCTCCCGTGCAACAAGACGTAGAACTATAAGCTTCTTTTTCGCAAGTTTCTCATCAAGAGCATAGTTTTGTTTTGCGGAACACTCACTACCCCAAAGTATTTCATTGACTTGCGGAGGGAGCGCATTTCAAGCGTAGTGTTTGGCAGCAAACATCCATTTTAGAGACACAATCTTTTCCCATAAACTGCGACTAAACAATGATGCTATTGCAAACTATATGGAATCTTACACGAGGAATGTTTGAGCGAATGACTTTGGCAAAAGTGGCTTTGCTCATCACCTTATTCTATTGTTTTCCCAAGGAACAATCCATCTATGCTCAACGAGCATCTACGAAGATAAAAGCAGACTTTTATGCGGAAATTTCATCGGAGCGTGATTCGCTAGTTGTGGGTGATAGTTGTTTAGTTAGCGTCATTCTCTACGCCAATCTCCCCTTTGAGTCAGTGGAACAAAAACCGCGCAACATCGTCTTTCCCAAAGATGTTCACGTCACACCAATCCAGACTGACAGAACCCAACAACAAGTGCGCACAGCGCGTGGAGTATATTACGCACTTGTTTGACAGCACTACCGAGTAAGTCGCAAAGATGTGGGACGAATTGTGTGTCCAGAACATCAATTTACAGCAGAATTAGGGCTTTATCAAGCGGTTGATGATGGTTTTCTAGACTTCTTTTCTTTTGCACCTTCGATGCGCTTAGTAGAGAAACGAAAAGCCATTTGCAAAACTCCCAAATACTCACTTCCAGTTGTGGAGCGTCCCAAACGCAACACGCAAGAAATACTACGTTCTGGACGACAAGTGATGTAACATCACTATTACCCCACAACAGTTCTATCCTCCTGAGCAACTGAAAATTGCGCAACAAAGCAGCACTTGCGCGCTCACTTTACTCACTCAAAACTTCAAGACAATATGGTTATAGCCGTAGATTTTGATGGCACAATTGTAGAACATCGCTATCCCGAAATCGGAAAAGAAATACCCTTTGCAACAGCAACCCTCAGACAGTTGATTGCAGATGGACACGAACTCATCCTCTGGACGGTGCGTGAAGGAGATTTACTCCAAGATGCCGTGGATTTTTGTAAAAAACGCGGGGTTACATTCTTTGCCGTCAATCGAGATTTTGAAGAAGAAGATGGTTCTAATAGTGATTTTTCTCGCAAAATCCGAGCCGATTTGTTCATTGACGACCGCAATGTTGGTGGATTACTCGATTGGGGCACTATCTATGCTCTGATCAACAATGGAAAAACATTAGAAGAATATCTCATCGACAAAGGAACTCTCCCAAAACCTAAACGCTGGTGGTGGCCATTCTAAGGCACAACACAGCGAGATTTACCAGCAGTAGAGCGAGAATTCGTATAGCAAAACTCACCTCTCTCATAGAAAATGCTACTTACTACCGCAAAAAAAGATGTTTACACTTTGTTGGTCATCAGCTTTACTGTAATTTTGCTGTAGTTTAGTAATACATCTTACAAGAAACATGGACTCAAAATCACGAAATATCTTTCAGCGTCTCTTTTTTCCTATTGTATGGATGCTGAAGAAATGTACACAATTTGGACGATGGTATCGTTCGCTCTATAAAAACGCACCTTGGTGGAAGAAGATTGGAGTAGGCTTCATTTCTTTCATCGTCTTCATCTTCGTCTATTGCTTATCGGTGCAATTCAATCTGTTTTGGCTCTTCGGAAAGTCGCCTTCGCTCGACACCATCATGAATCCCAAAACTGCTGCTGCATCAGAAATTTATAGTGCAGATGGTAAATTATTGGGTAAGTTTTTCAGTGAAAACCGCACCCCCGTTTCCTACGATTCTATTGCTCCCAACTTCTTTGATGCGCTGATTTCAACTGAAGACGAGCGATTCTATAGCCACCACGGAGTAGACTTCGTGGGAATTGGTGCTGCGGCTAAAGATGCCGTGACAGGCCATGCACGTGGAGCGTCCACCATCACCCAACAGTTGGTGAAAAATATGTTTCGTGTTCGCACTGAATACTCCACTGGACTTTTAGGCTATATTCCTGGCATCAAAATGCTCATTATGAAGAGCAAAGAGATGATCATTGCCACAGAATTGGAATGGTTTTGCAGCAAACAAGAAATCCTCACCATGTATGCCAACACCGTTGACTTTGGTTCGAATGCTTATGGCATCAAAACTGCTGCAAAAACCTATTTCAATACTACTCCCTCCGAACTGAAAACAGAACAATCGGCTGTTTTGGTCGGATTGCTTAAAGCAACATCCGCTTACAACCCAAAAACCAATCCCAAAAACTCCCTTGCTCGTCGCAATGTGGTGTTGGAAAATATGTATAATCACGGCAAATTGTCAGTTGCAGAACTGAACGAATTGCGTGAAAAACCCATTGAACTCAATTTCAGTGTTGAAAACGCCTACGACGGAGAAGCGTTATACTTCCGTCAAGCCGTAGCCGATGAAATCAAGAATCTGGACTTAGGATTAGACCCCTACAAAGATGGTTTGAAAATCTACACCACCGTGGATAGTCGTATGCAAAAGTACGCCGAACAAGCCATGTTGGAACAAATGAAAATGGTGCAACGCAACTTCGATGCACACTGGGGCAAAAAAGATCCCTGGGTAGACGAGAAGAACCAACCCATTCCCGGATTTCTCGAAGAGAAGTTGAAGCAAACAGAAGCCTATAAAATGCTGTCTGCGCGCTATCCCAACGAGCCCGACAAGGTGATGGAACTGCTGAATATTCCCCACAAAGTAAAGCTTTTTAGTTATACTAATCCTGATTTGCACATAGAGCGAGAAATGTCTTCTGTCGATTCATTGCGCTATATGTTGCACTTCATGCACGCTGGTTTCATAGCTATGGAACCTCAGTCGGGAGAGGTGAAAGCCTATGTGGGAGACGTTGATTTCAACACATGGCAACACGACAATGTGAAAGCCACTCACCAACCGGGTTCTACCTTCAAGATGTTTGTCTATGCCACAGCCATGAAACAAGGATGGCTTCCCTCTGATGCACGTCTCAAAGACGAATACATCCAAATGAATGTGGTAGACGAAAAAGGCAAACCCAGTGTCTGGCGTCCACACAACGCCAACGGCAGATTTTCCAATGCCAATATTCCCCTCCGCGCAGCCTTTGCACAAAGCATCAACACCATTGCGGTGAAACTTGGACAAGAAGTAGGCATCCCCAATGTGATAAAAACAGCACAGGATATGGGCATCACGAGCAAACTCAAAGACGCTCCGTCCTTGCCACTCGGTGCTAGCGATGTCCACTTGATGGAGTTAGTTGGAGCTTACGCCAGTGTAGCCAACTATGGTGAATATGTGAAACCAACGATTATCACTCGCATCGTAGACCGCGAAGGAAAAGTGGTCTATGAAGCGCGCAAAGAAGTGCGCACAGTGCTCTCTGATAAAGAAGCCTTCTACATGCAAACCCTCTTGGGAGCTGGTATGACAGATGCTGGCGGCACGTCACAAGCATTAGCCAGTCAAAACTACATCGGACAATGGTTCTGGAACAAGCGCATCGATGCAGGCGGCAAGACCGGAACCTCCAACTCTCATGCAGACGCTTGGTTCGTAGGTGTCACCCCAAACCTCGTTGGTGGAGCTTGGGTGGGTGGCGAATATCGTCAAATCCACTTCCGTTCCGGCGCATTAGGTCAAGGGTCTAAGACAGCACTTCCCATCTTCGGTTTGTTTATGAAGAAAGTGTTATCAGATGGTGCTCTCGCTCCGAAATACTTGGCACGCTATCGCATTCCAGAAGGTGTGAATCCTGCAGACTTAGAAGGTCGTTTCCTTTATCAACATGCTGATACCACTAGCCACGATAGCACTGCTGTTGATTTTTCCGAAGATTTAGGAGTTTCTCCAGAAGAGCATGGTGACAACCCTCCTCCTACCCCCGCAGTTGCTCCTCACGAACCTGCCGCCCCGAAGGAACCTGTAAATAATACTCCTAATGGTACTGCCGACCCCGTCAAGGATGAGGGTGCAAAAACAGGGATAAACAAGAATAATGCAACAATAAAGTCTGAGCGCATTCAATCTTCAGGCGAAAAGAAGCCCAAGAAGAAAGCGTCAAGCAATGACCTTTTCAACTAAAACCTAAATACTCTGCTGAGCCTCTCAGGTTTACTATTTTTGCTAGACCATTGAGTAATACCTCGACAAAGGCTGCTTCAAAACTACTATTTTGAAGCAGCCTTATAAATTATCCCCAATCGATCATTAGACCGTTATAGTGCAATTCGTTATAGAGAAGATAACTTCCTTCCATCTTCCATTTTCTTGTTGGCAGATTGTATTATCCCAAAAGAATAGAAGCACTCCTCCACTTCTCAGCCATTTTTCGTAAATTTGCAACGAAGAAAACGCAGCGACAACTATTCTAAAACAATCGCTGTTCCCTCACACCCAACACCCACATCAGAGTAAGACATAAATCTACTGCTAGCTCATCATGCTTACACCTCTCTTCATCATCATCGCCCTAGTTGTTGGCATTGTGCTAGGCTATCTCGGAGCCCGCAAATCAATGAGCGACACCCAACTCATGTATCAGCAACAAATTGAGGAAATTCGCAAAAGCGCACAAATCAATGCAGCGCAACAAAAAGAACTCTTCCAGCAACAACTCGAAACCGTGCGCCACGAACTCACGGGACAAACCGAACGCTTACTCAGAGAGCGCAGCCAACAACTCACCGATGAGAACAAAAACCAACTCTCTTCTGTCATCGCACCGCTGCGCGAAGGACTAGATGAGATGAAACAATATGTGGCGAACAGCAACGAACTCCAACTAGAAAAAATAGTTAGGCTAGATGAAAACATCAAAGCCACATTAACGCAGACCGAACTGATAGGAGAACGTGCAGACCGTTTAGCAGCTGCCCTCACTGGGGAGAACAAGACACAAGGTAATTTCGGAGAACTTCGCCTGCGCACCCTACTCGAAAGTATGGGACTCCAAGAAGGTTTGCAATTTGAGGAACAAACCACCCTGCGCGATGCCCAAGGCAAAGTGACCAGACATAACGAGACTGGTAAAAAGTTGATTCCCGATGTCATTCTCCACTTTCCCGATAAGCGAGATGTCATCATCGACTCCAAAGTTTCACTCAAAGCATTTGAAGACTATTATAATGCTACCAACGAAGACGAAAAGGCAGAAGCATTGCAAAGACACATCACTTCCGTGCGCGCTCACGTCAAAGAACTGTCCCAAAAGAACTATGCCCAACATAGTATGGCAAGTCGACAACAACTCGATTTTGTGGTGATGTATCTCTTCAGTGAAAGCGCACTCAGTTTGGCATTGAATGCCGAACCCACCCTTTGGAAAGAAGCCTACGACAAAGGCGTTTTCATCACCAGTAGTCAAAACCTTTATGCGCTACTTCGCATGTTGGAGATGTCGTGGACGCAACAACGACAAATGGAAAACCAACATAAAATTGTAAACCTAGCCAACACCATCGTGAGTCGCGTGCAACTCTTCTACCAAAGATTCGTCGAAGTGGAAGAAGCCTTTGGAAAAGTTTTGGACAATTTTGAGAATACCAAAAAACTCTTATCTCCTTCAGGACATAGCATCATCAATGCCGCCAATAGCCTAGTGCAACTTGGAGCAAAAGAAGATACAAGGCGTAAAAAATCACTCCCCAAAGCACAAGAAACACTTGCGCCAACAGAAGAGACGGAAGAGGACAACCCAACTGCTCAGTTTGAGCGGGAAACCGCCTACCCCTCTCCCAACAACAAAGACGAAAGCGCAGACCACGCAGATGGCGCAAGAAGCCAAGGGGAAGAAGGCAATGAAGATGAAACAGGCATCGAAGACACCACCGTCAACACAGCAATGGAAGACGACGACGAGCCCCTCGTC
>CAJPLH010000060.1 GCA_905371275.1 Prevotellaceae bacterium | reverse complement strand
TTCCACCACAAAAATAAGAACTTTGGAGCTTACACACAAATTTTGGACACTATCCGATTTTGCGACGGATAATGTGAAAATCTCACCGATTTAGTGGCGGATTCTGTGAAAATCTCGTCCATTTCGTGGTGGATTCCGTGAAATTCCTGTCGGTTTTTCGACGGATTCTGTGTAAGTCTAGTTCATTTTGCCAAATGCAGTTGTATTTTTCTGGGTGTAAGTAAGCCGGAATAGAAAATTTTGCGTATCTTCGCTCACAAATCCTACTAATGCTCCCATAACAATGGAACAACAACTTAAAAACATCGCTCAACAATTCGCCATTCAAGGTGAAATTGCCGATATTCGTCCCCTCGGCAACGGACTCATCAACACCACCTACGCCGTTGTCACCACGGACAACACCCCCGACTATGTGCTCCAAAACGTCAATGTCGCCATCTTCCCCGACATCGACTTGCTCATGAACAACATCATCGAAGTTACTTCGCACATCCGCAAGAAACTCGAAGCTGCCGGCACGCCCGACCTCGAACGCAAAGTGTTGCGCTTCATCCCCACACAAGACGGTGCCTACTATTATCACGATGGAGAAAAATATTGGCGCGTTATGGTGCTCATTGCCGATACCACATCCAAGAGCGGTGTAAGCCTTGAAAATGCTAAGATTGTGGGCAAAACCTTTGCCGAATTCCAAGCGATGCTTGCCGACATTCCCACCCAGTTGGGAGAAACCATCAAGGACTTCCACAACATCGAATTCCGTTTGCGCCAACTCAAAGAAGCCGTAGCCGACAACAAGGCCAGTCGCGCAGAAGAACCAGAAGTGAAACGTTTGCTCGATGAACTCTTCAAACGTGAAGATGAAATGACCAAGAGCGAAAAACTCTATCGCGAAGGCAAACTCCCCAAACGTATTTGCCACTGCGACACCAAAGTCGACAACATCCTCTTCGACAAAGACGGACAAGTGCTCTGCGTCATCGATCTCGACACCGTTATGCCCTCTTTCATCTTCTCAGACTTCGGCGACTTCCTCCGCACCGCAGCCAACACCACGCGCGAAGACGACCCCAATCTCGACAACATCTCCTTCCGTTTCGACGTCTTTGAAGCCTTCGCTGGAGGTTATCTCGCAGGAGGAAAAGGTTTCCTCACCCCCATCGAAATTGAAAATCTGCCCTATGCTGTTGCCCTCTTCCCCTATATGCAGAGCATCCGCTTCTTGGCAGACTATCTCAATGGCGACACCTACTTCAAGACCACGCACACCTTGCACAACTTGGAGCGCGCGGCCAACCAATTCCGTTTGCTCGAATGCGTAGAAGAAGCTACTCCCAAGATGGAAGCCTACATTCAGCAACAGCTTGCGCAATAGTCCCTGCTCACTCTCTGCAGCACGCAGGCACAGCGCAACACGCAGCATCATCATTTCCCCGTTTGTGTTTCGACGAGAAGCACAAATGGGGAAAATTGTTGTTACAGGACAGCACCTCACGAGTGCAACAAGTGGCAAAAGCATGAAAAGAAGTGTCCAGTAAATCATAAGTATCGGATAAGGTTGAACCCAGATCGGTCATTAGACCGTTATAAGAATAAATGGGGGTAATTTGCAGTGTAACCGCTAACGGTCCTCTCGCTGCCCCCTATAAGTATATGGGAGGATATTGCCCCAAAGCGTGAAAAAATCGCGGAAAACTGCACTTTTTTCTTTTGAAATTTCTTGTTTTGTTATTTGAAGGTAGCAAAAGTAACGGGTTTTCCTGCATAAACCCTGGTAAAAAAGAAGGGTAGAGCACCGTGGATTTGCTCCCCTCGTGCGTGGGTATGCGCGTATGTATGTACGCACCTACGCGCACACCCTACAGCAGTTTGTGTTTTTTGCTGTCACAAGTGTCACACCTTCGCTGCAAAATGCATCGTAAAAATCAGACTATCAGTAGATTGCCGTCTGCTTTTTCTTCCTCTTGGAAAACAACGTGTTGTTTTCTTCAAAACATCGTGTTGTTTTTCTTAAAACATCGTATTGTTTTCTTCAAAACATCGTGTCGTTTTATAATAAAGTCCGCTGCTTTTCTCTCTTGTTCCTTTGGAGAGCAAAACACGCTTGTGGTACTTACTAAAATGCACCCGAATTTTATCGAAAAAACAGCTTTTCCGGGCTGTTGATTCACTATTTTCTTAAAACAACCTTACATTTTGGCGTAATCCATTGATTATTATATGGCTATGAAGGTTCGTGTGACACTTGTGACAGCAAAAAGCATAAAACTCCTGTACTGCGCGAGCGCACGCGCGCGTGAGAGCGATGTAAAGTTCTTGCATTAGCATTTGTTAGTGAGAGGTTTTATGGCATGATCTTGTTTTCTTCAACAAAGTAAAATATGGTCAGCTTTTCGGGGTATAGTGTTTGTTATCTATCTTATTTGAAAGGTTTAGTTAACAAAATCGGGGGGGGGTAATGGTGAAATGTTATTTTTATACGCGTGTTTTTTTGCAGGAAAGAAGTTCATAGTACCTTTGCACTCGAAAGGGAAATAATGACGTGTGCTTAAGGGCAAACTATTGCGTTAGTCCTGATGCTTAGTTTTGGTACGTACTTCAGTACGCTTCCTGCGTGTGCCACCTAGGGTGACGTTGCGAAAGCGAGTTTGCATCATCTCTGAAATACACTCATTTCCACATACTTCTGAGGAGAAAAAACTGTATTCTCTTTTTCCTTTATCCCAAATAGGTCATTAGATCCTGAACATATTTCATTAGATTGTTGAGCAGATGGTTGATTGTGAGTTCGAAGGCGTAGCGGGCTACGTCGAGAACGAACGAGCAACAAGATGCCAACAAGAAAATGAAAGATGGCAGGAAGTTATATTCTCAGTAACAAATTGTACCATAACGGTCTAATGACCGATTTATCTTTTTACGGCTTTCAAGAACCGTCCTTCCGCAAAGAATTGGGTGCAAGGCAAGTTTTCTGAAAAGGTAATGAGATAGAGGAGGTATTTATGTGGCTATGCCCCTTTGTTTATCATCTTTATCATCAGTGCAAAAATGAAACTTAGTCAGCAATAGACACTCATACTTTTGTTACGTTTCGACATTCATTCTCAACTCACTTCCTAATTTTTTATGTCCTCCTTTTTTACCAAAACCACCCTCCTAACACTGCTTACGCTCTGTTTGCAGTGCTTCGTTTCGTGCAGCAAAGATTGGGTAGAACTTTCTGGCGACACAGCAAAAGAGACTGGTTGGATTTCTGTCAATATCAATCTTCCGGAGGGTTTTGGCAAGGATGTGCCATCACCATCCTCTACGAGAGCAGCAGCCAATAGTGTAGCCAATGGCAATCAAGGCGACACCTATGTGGGAAGTGCTGGCGACAATGGTTTTAACAGCATCGTCTTGGCTATTTATAATTTTGAAGGTGCGTTCGTTCAAACAATAACCGTGTCAGCTAGTGACGTTGTGGGAGGAAGTTTTCGGAACAATCCCTTCAAAATCAAAGCTCAAAAAATCAAACCCGGCAACTATTATATTTTTGCCGTAACCAACCCCCATGATGCGCTCATTGCACAGTTTGCCCCAGGGCATACATTAGCAGAATTGCAGGCAGCACAAGATGGTCAAGGCCCCAAAAGATCTTCCAGTAAGACGGTTATGATGATGTGTTCCACAGAAATTGTGCCTGTGGTGAATTGGCGTATCTATTCCACGAAGGCCGCGGCAGAAGAAAATCCCCTTCGCATCACATTGGAGCGTTTTGTTGCCAAAATCTTTATCAACCTCAAGAAAGGAGATAAAGTAGCAGCTCCCAATGCACTAGGCGGCAAGGCTGAGTTTGTAAATTTCAGATTGGTAGGTGTCAACACCAAGTCTTATTTTGTGAGAAGACCTGGAAAGGCGCTCAAAGCCAGTGGCACTCCCACCACCGATGCCCTGCTCACCGATGAAACAGTTCTGACCCCTCTTGTCAATCGATATGCCGTAGACCCTAATATGGAGGCGGTGACAAATGAAGCCGAGCGAAGAGTGCACTTTCAAAACGACATTAGCGAACAATCTAATGGAGGATGGGACGACGATAGCGGACTTTTCGCTACGGAAAACACGGTCAATGCCGACAATCAAAAAAACAATCAACTCACTCATGCCTTAGTGACATTGAAGTATGTCCCCAAAGTTCTGCCTGCTGGCACCACCACCTGGGCTTACTACAAAGGTGTTTATATGAGTTATGATCAATTAGCTCTGAAATTTAATGAAGCTCGGAATGGGAATTCCACTGACGAATCGATGAATATGCCGAGTGGTTGGAAGGAAACCGTGGCGCAGTTGTACAATAACAGTGTGAAGGTCAATAATACAACTGCGGAATCATTTGACAGATATGGGCTTAAGTTCTATAAAGATGGTGTTTGTAATTATCTCATTCCCATCCGACACTTCACCGACGCACAGCAACCTAAACTAAATGCCTATGGTCGCTATGGAGTGGTGCGCAATCATCTCTATAAAATCACTATCAACAGTGTTTCAGGGCCTGGTACTTTGGGGGATCCACCGCTAGACGACACGCCAGCCGACCTGACGCCCACTTACATTTCTTCCAATATCACCGTGTTGCCTTGGACGCAGGTGCAACAAGATAAAGTTGTCCTCGAATAAGCGTCCTCATGCATTCACAAGTTCACACCGTGTATATGTCCCTTTTTCAACGTATGATTTCTCATAAATTCAGTCGTTTCGCGCTGTTATTGTTGCTCACCATCTTTGCCATGGTGAGCTGCAATCGTGTTTACGAGGAAGAACAGCCAGTTACAGCACGTAGTCGAGTGAGAGGAGTAGTCACTTTCGACACCCGCGCTCAGACAGGAGAGTCCATCAACCGCGACAATGCCGACTATGAAGACCTCGTCAAAAAGATTCGACTCATCATCTGTCTCAAAGGCGATGGTGACGTGGTGCACAATGCCGTTCACCCTTTGGCTGACCTCACCGATTTCAGAAAAGAAATTGCATTTCCCACAGGAGAATACGAATTCTTCTTTGTGGCGAACGAAACACCAGAGATGACCACTGCCCTCGATGGTGTCTACTTCAGAGAAGCCCTCTTTCGCAATCTCTTCACTCGAATTCCCGTATCCAATCCTTTGATGGAGCGTGTAGACCAGAATGTGGGCATCCCCATGACAGCGCGACTCTCGGGCACGGTCACTGCCAACCACAAGTCAGGCAATGCCCTTCGACTCAATGTGAAGCTCATGCGCACTTTAGCCAAATTGACGCTCAACATTCAGCGTGCGCTGCAAACGGCGGGAGCGCAAAAAGGACAACCCACAGATGACGCTGCGCCAGTGACGCTGAGCAAAATCAGAATAGCACAAATCCCCACCGACTATCCCTTGTTTGTAGCGGGAAGTTTTCACAATCCACAAAATCGTTTCGAGCAAACTTTCACCACCAACATTTCGCCCGATGGCGCAAAGAAAATCACACGAACGTTCTATTTGCCCGAATCGGTGAGTGAAACCCTGCCTGGAGCGATTGTCTATTTCACCTTCTCCAAGCACGGTGAAGAAAAAGAAGTGGCGCTCTTGCCCAAAATCCGCGACAAAAACAATCTCACAGTAGCCGGCTATAATGATGGTGTGCGAGGTGTGGCAAGTTTAGTAAGCATCGTGCGAAATGTTCACTATGAAGCCGATGTGGAAGTGAAAGGTTGGGACGAAAATGTGGTGAACTTCTCTTGGAATGTGCAACCTTGGGAGAAAGAAACCTCCACGCAAGACTTCATACCTGCAGTAGTGGAAAATGCTGCCAGCAACGCTAATAACCCCTTTGCAGGACAAGATGGGGTTTCCGTTCCTGCGGGTCATCCCAACTGGGTTGATCTCGATCCCGCCGCCACCGACCGTGTCACCTTTAAGTTTAAGGTGAAAAAGCCCGAAGGTGCGCATTGGCGATTCACCCTCACCAACAATCTCGATTTCGAATTTGTCGATGAAAGCTCCACCTATGGTACCACCAGCGACAACACCATCACCTTTGCCGTGAGAGCGCGCAAACCCTACACCGGAGAGCTGCGTACCACAGAATTATATCTCACCGTCGATGGCAAAGAGGTGCAAATCGTCAAAGGATTCAATGCCAACAATGTGGGACCCACTAAACGCATTTTGATTCGTCAAACAAGTTAATAACTCGTATGAATTTCTCTCATTTCCTTCCAATGAAAATCACGGCACAAAGCCGTTGGACTTCTTGGATATCTCGCACTTGTTTTGCAACAACCCTTCTCCTGGGGTTGGGCGCAAGCCTGCTCCTCAACGGAAGTTGTGCCAACGAACTCAATGTCGCAGACACGCCACAATGGACGGCTGTAGACACAGCCAACAGCGAGGTGATGACTTTTGGTTTTTCGCTTGCCAATGCTCCACGCAACACACGCGCGGCTAGCAATGTTCGCGTCACCGAAGAAGCCAACTTGTTTGTAAATGGCGGTCTCAACGAAACCAAAATCAACAATATGTATGTCCTCTTCTATGAGGGGGACACCCAGCGTGGACTCCATAGCACCATGAAGGGCGATTTGATGCTCTATCCTCAAGGCAACACCAACCCCTTGGGAGTGGCTACTGCCGATGCGCTGAATGGTCAAGCTCGAGTGTTTGTGAAAAAGAACGCTAACCCCTATCAAGGTAAGAACTTGAAACTCGTGGTGATTGCCAATTTCCATGGCGCACTCACCGACTTACAGGGAAAAACACTCACACAGCTTGGTGCCTTGGTATCTTCTGGCGCAAACGTGTTGGGAGCGCAAAGCGATGCCAACCAAAAGCAAGCCGACTTTTTGATGGATGGTGCAGCCGATGTGCAAACCTATCGTTGGAACAACAACCAAAGAGAAATTTCGGTGGCTAGCATTGTGGCTTTGCGCCGTGCTGTTGCCAAACTCCGTGTGCGTCTCACTCCTCCCACCAACATCCGTGGCACTGCTGGCGAGAATTTCACCGTTGTGGGAAACCCTCAAATAGCCCTCGTCAATGGGGTGAGCAACACCAATGTGTTGTCTGAAAACATGTTGGGAAGTGGCCGCACTTACATCAACAACGGTCAGACCGATTTCCAAAATATGGAGAAGCGCGCCTTCGATGGTACGCAGTTTTTTGCGCGCCCCGTTCCTTTCTATGTCTATGCTCATGCTTGGGGCAACGACGTGAACAATGAAACCTATTTGCTCATCAAACTTCGTCTCCGCGCCAACAATCGAGAACAGGACAGTTATTACAAGATTCCGTTGAAAAACGTGCTTCCTTCGAGTGGCACGGTGGAAACTTGGAATCGCATTGTGCGCAACACGGTCTACGACATTCAGAGCACCATCACCGCAGAGGGCAGTGCAGAACCCACAAACCCTGTGACCATACAGTCTTCTATTGCTGTGGAAGATTGGACGGCTACTAAGCCAGTGGATGGCAGCATTGCCGAAGCGCACTATTTGGTGGTGACGCAAACGGACCCCGAAATGCGTGCCACAGACGAACTCGAAATCCAGTATATTTCTGACCTCCCTCTCGATGAGGCGACACTCAGAAATTCATTGAGAGCTACTTATCCCATCTATGACAGTCAGGGTAATACCACTTATGGCACTCCCGATATGTCGAAGATAGCGGTTTCTCTGACTTCACGTGGAGGTCGCACTTACATCAAGGTGAAGAGTCCTGTTCCCATCAACTATGTGCCCCTCACCATCAATTTCACGGCAAAGCAAAAAGACTCCAATGTGCTCCCACCCGTACCCGTGACGGTGTCGCAGTTGCCACCTATCTATGTTACGGCGAAGCAATCTCAGGGCAAAATCCTCAACTATTGGACCAGTTTATATGCCGCTCGAATTGGTTTGACAAGTGTCGTCAATGGAGCGCATTTAGGATACAAAGATATCATCAATGGAATGCTTTATACAGTTCATACCATTGTGCCTCAAAAAGATATGCTTGTCGGTGATGCCACAGAAACAGATGGTAGTACCAAAAAGGACGCAGAAAGCAACAAAATGATTTCCCCTGAGTTCATTATTTCTTCTCAGTGGGGCGATACTTTCCCAACAGATCAGTATGGGGAGTATACTACCGCAGAAATTGAGCAAAAAGCTTGGCGTGATCACTACAAAATCAAATCTGGAAATCGTCGAAACCTAGAGTTGTGGCTGGATGTTAGAAGTATTTATCCACAAAATAACGACCCAAGAGATGCGCGTTTGGTGAGGTATTCTCCTAATATTAACAATAGAAAGGTTTATACACAAGATAATTTTCTTGGTTTACGTGTTTTCCCTTTCAAATCTGTAGCGCAACAAGCTAAGCAGTACTATGAGGACGATTACGGTCCTTCTGGAAATTTGATGTTTGTGGGTTTGGATAAAGCTACTAAAGACAAGTATCTTAATGGTGTTTGGCTTAAACGAGATGGTGATGGTATATATTATGTTCGTTATTTTGATGTGAATTTTAAACAAAAAGGTACTTGGAGAATGCCAACAACTGCTGAGCTCCAACTCATAGCCAAAATACAAAGTGATCCGAATAGCGCAGTGAAACACTTGATTTTGTTTGATAGAGCTTGGTCTGCTGAAACTGGTGTAAAAGTTAATACTGCAAGTGGGGATATTAGTCGAGACGCAATGCAGACTTATCCCAAATTGGTCTTCGATAGTTATAAGGCTATTCCATATAATCCTACCCCTTGAACATTATGAATTTCAAATATAAAGGCTTTATACTCTCTCTTCTCGCTATGGTGGGAGGAGGTGTCTTCACCGGTTGTCAGTCGATGGAGGAGATGCCACCCGAACTCACGCAAAGCGAAGTAGTTCACACTGAGCCTGTGGCGAAAGAGGGCGACAGCATCACCGTGACCGGAAGTTTGATGATGCCCGATATGGTGAGAGCAACTCGCTCCACGGTGGGGGATGTTGCAAAACTCTATCTTTTTGTCTTCGACGAAAACCATCGTTTTGTGCAGCGCGCTACGGCACAACTCACCTCTGGCGACAGAACCCCTGGAGCAGAAACGCATATGCCAGGGGGAAAAACTGCTGTTCTTGACAATAAAGTGCGCAACTTCTCTGTGAAACTGCTTGCTACCAGCCGCAAACGCATCATCCACTTTGTGGCAAACTACGATATGCCTGCTAACAGACAAGAAGACTATCTGCTCAAGGATATGGACGAAGGTCAGTTCATGAGCGGACTGCAGGCGCAATACCTCGGAAAACCTACGTTGTGGAGAGTATTTAGTTTCAACGGACTGAGTACCAATTCTTTCAACAACAGAGTGTTCCATTTGCTCCGCAATCAGGCCGAGGTGCAACTCGTGATGGAGCCCAATGTGAACTTCGAACTCAGAGGATTTTGTCTGCACAATGCTCCACGAAGAGGATCGGTAGCACCTTATGTGTCTAAAGAGGCACTTAGCACCACTGACCCCGATGAGCACTACCGCGATGTGCTTTATAGTTTTCCCACCACTCCCGATGAACCTACGCTGACGAGTGACAATAATGTCTATAATGTGCTGAGCGCAAATGGTGATACCTCTCCCGAAGGCTGGAAAACCAACAAAAGCAATATCGCGCTCTTTGAATATCGAAACTCGGAAGCGGACAGAGACAAACAAGTGTCGGTGATCATGTATGGACGTCAGCGTGTGAATGGTCGTTTGGAACGCCCCGGTTACTACAAAATCGACCTCAAAGAGGATGTATCCGATGCTCAAAAAAACTATGTGGGAAGCGACCCTTACGACATTGTGCGCAATTACATTTATGAGGTGAAGGTTCGCAGTGTGGCCAACAAGGGCTACGAAACCCTGCAACAAGCACTTGAGGCTCCAGCCGGCAACAACATCTTTGCTTCTGTGGAACTGCAAGACTATCCGCAAATCAGTGATGGAAAGTATAAACTCGATGTGGACAAAACGGAGGTGATTATCACGAAGCCTTCCACCTATGAAGCGAACATTTCGTTTGTGAAGGTGGGACAAGAGTCGAACAACTTGCTCGGTAACGTGAACGTGTATTACAAACGTACGCCAGTGTCAACGGCTTTCAACAACGATCCTTACATTCAGTCGGCTTCGTTCAGCAACGGCAAACTGACGATTACGACGCGCAACCCATATCCGGCGCAAAGAAAGAGCTACAAGTTCTTGGTGGTGGGTGACAACAAGGACACCAACAATCCTTCGCGCATCTTGCGCACCATCAATGTCACTTTGCGACAACCCTATCAGTTCAATGCTTCGCTCACGAATAGTTCTGGTGAAACGTCTGCGCAGGGAAAGCTGATGGAACTTTCCTTCGATGTGCCAGGTTCTATTCCAGCGCAGTTGTTCCCTTACACTGTGCTCATTGAAGCTAAGGGGTTGACTCCGCTGAAAGACGACTACACGAATCAGAACATCAAATTGGTGATTCGCAACAAGAAAATCTTCTACGAATATACGGTGGTGACACCAACCAACGGTCAGAAACGCAGAGAAACGCTCTATTTCAAACGCAATGCGTCGAGTGCTACGGTGGGCGCAGTGCTCAGTGCTGAACTCTTTGCGGACCAGACGATTTAGAAACGGGTTTGCGATAAGTACTTCGTTTAGAGGTTTTGATGTGATAGTGTCCAAAATTTGTGTGTAAGCTCCAAAGTTCTTATTTTTGTGGTGAACT
>CAJPLH010000059.1 GCA_905371275.1 Prevotellaceae bacterium | reverse complement strand
ATCGAGATTGGGTAGGATTTTCCACCAAGAATGTTTTGATGTATGACACTTGTGACAGCAAAAAACATAATTCGCTGTTATCACGCGCATATACACGTATGCGCGTGTGAGGGTGTGATATTGGGTACAAAAAAACTGCATAGGCTTGTGAGGGACTATGCAGGGAGAGAAGATATCAGCAAGAGAGTACTGACTAAAGGATTTTGATGCCAGGAAGATGTTCGGCAAAGATGCGTTGCGCATTTTCTTTGCGCTCCTTCGAGAGCGGGTCTACGCCTTCGAGCGGATATTTGATTCCCAGCTCCTGATATTTGTACGACCCCATCACGTGATAAGGCAGCACTTCCACACGCTCAATCACGGTGTAGGGCTCTAGATATTTAGCCACGGCATGGAGACGGTCGTCTCTATCGGTGATGCCTGGCACCACCACGTGACGCAACCAAATGGGTTTGCCAATTTCTTGGAGATAGTCCAAAAAGCGAGCATTGTTTTGACGCGTCACACCAATGTATTCTTTGTGGATGCTGTCGTCCACGGTTTTCACATCGAAGAGAATTAGGTCGGCTTCGGCTGCTGCACGGCGCGCGGCTTCGTTCCAAACTGAACCTGCTGTGTCGAGCGCGGTGTGGAGTCCCTCTTCGTGACAAAGTTTGAAATAGGCTTCCACAAATTCCGCTTGCACCAAGGGTTCTCCGCCTGTGCAAGTGACTCCTCCGGTGCGAATGAAGTTTTTGTATTTTCTGACTTCTCTCATGAGTTCTTCTGGGGTCATCTCGTATTTGGTTTTGGCAGCAATGTCCCAAGTGTCGGGATTGTGGCAAAATTGGCAACGCATGGGACACCCTTGGAGGAAGGTGACAAAACGGATGCCAGGGCCATCTACGGTGCCCATGGATTCGAGAGAGTGTATGCGTCCAATGATGGGAGAAGGTGTGCTCATGATGAGGAAAGAGGATGAAAAATGTGGAAGGGTTGAGGCTATGCTCAAAAAGGGCAAGACACCCAATGCCGGGGCAAGCCGCAGCGATGAGTGTCTTGCTGAGAGAGTTCTCGTAAGGATTGCGCAACGAAGGCGCAAGGTCGATTAGCAGCTAGCGCTAATGGTACGAGAGATAACGTCGAGTTGTTGTTCGCGAGTGAGCTTGATGAAGTTCACAGCATATCCAGACACACGGATGGTGAGCTGAGGATATTTTTCGGGATGTTCCATTGCATCATAGAGCAAGTCGCGATCGAATACGTTCACATTGAGGTGTTGTCCACCGTCGGGAGTGAAGTAACCGTCCATGAGGTTCACGAGGTTGGTCTCGCGGCTCACTTCGTCCTTACCGAGCGTGGCAGGAGAAATAGCCCAAGTGTAAGAGATACCGTCGTGTGAGTGTTGGAAAGGCAACTTAGCTACAGATGCGAGAGAAGCTACAGCACCCTTGGTGTCGCGACCGTTCATGGGGTTAGCACCAGGAGCGAAAGGTACACCAGCAGGACGACCGCAAGGAGTAGCACCAGTGTGCTTACCATAAACCACATTAGAAGTGATGGTGAGCAATGACTGAGTGGCGATAGAATCGCGATAAGTGTCGTGCTGACGCATGTAGTTCATGAACTTCTCGGTGATCATCACAGCGAGTTCGTCAGTAGCTTCGTCGTTGTTACCGAAGGGCACATAAGAACCTTCTTGTTCGAAACCAACAGCAAGACCACGTTCGTCACGAATCACGCGCACTTTACCAAACTTGATGGCAGCGAGAGAGTCGGCAACGATGGAGATACCTGCGATACCGCTGGCACGAGTGCGAATGATGTCGCCATCGTGGAGAGCCATTTCGAGAGCTTCGTAGCTATACTTATCGTGCATGTAGTGGATGATGCGGAGGGCGTTGCAGTAAACGCGAGCCAACCAGCTCATCATTTGCTCGAACTTAGCCATTACCTCATCGTAATCGAGGTATTCGCTAGTGATAGCAGGGAAGAGGGGAGAGATTTGCTTGCCGTTGAGTTCATCGACACCACCGTTGATGGCATAGAGAAGACACTTAGCGAGGTTGGCGCGAGCACCGAAGAATTGCATTTGCTTACCGATGCGCATAGGAGATACGCAGCATGCAATACCGTAGTCATCACCGTAGTCAGGACGCATAAGGTCGTCGTTTTCGTACTGGATGGCAGAAGTTGCGATAGACATCTTAGCGCAATACTTCTTCCAGTTTTCGGGAAGACGAGTAGACCAAAGCACAGTGAGGTTAGGTTCGGGTGCAGGTCCGAGGTTGGTGAGGGTGTGGAGGATGCGGAAGCTGGTCTTAGTCACCATGGTGCGACCGTCCATGCCCATACCACCGATAGATTCAGTTACCCAAACAGGGTCACCAGAGAAGAGAGCGTTGTACTCAGGAGTGCGGAGGAAGCGCACGATGCGGAGCTTCATCACGAACTGGTCGATGAGTTCTTGAGCTTCTACTTCAGAGAGCTTACCAGCCTTGATGTCGCGTTCGATGAAGATGTCCAAGAAAGTAGACACACGACCAATAGACATAGCAGCACCGTCTTGGTCCTTGATGGCTGCGAGGTAAGCGAGATATACGTATTGTACAGCTTCGCGAGCGTTTTCAGCTGGACGAGAGAGGTCGAAACCATAAGCTTCACCAAGCTTGATGAGTTCCTTCAAAGCGTTGATTTGCTCAGTAGTTTCTTCGCGGAGTTGGATGGTCTTATCGTTCATCTCTTGGATTTCGAGACGATTGAGATAAGCTTGCTTGTCTGCGATGAGGTTGTCTACACCATAGAGAGCAACACGGCGATAGTCACCGATGATGCGACCACGACCATAAGCATCGGGCAAACCGGTGATGACGTGGCTGTTGCGGCAACGACGGATGTCGGAAGTGTAAGCAGAGAACACACCTTCGTTGTGGGTCTTGCGATACTTGGTGAAGATTTCCTTAGTCCAAGGATCGAGTTCGTAGCCGTAAGCGTTGAGTGCATTTTCCACCATGCGCACACCACCCTTGGGGAAGATACCGCGCTTGAGAGGAGCATCAGTTTGAAGACCTACTACGACCTCTTTGTCCTTGTCGATGTAGCCAGCACCATAAGTGGTGACACTTTGGGGAAGACGAGTTTCAACGTCATAGAGGCCTTTCTCGCGTTCCACTTTGAACATTTCGCTCAATTTGTCCCAAAGGGCGAGCGTGTTTTCAGTGGCGGGGGCGAGGAAGCTGTCATCGCCTTCATAGGGAGTGTAGTTAAACTGGATGAAGTCGCGAACATTGACTTCGCGTTTCCAGATGTTACCTTCGAAGCTACCAGCAATATCGGTCAGTTTCATATTGGTTGTTGTTTGTAGTGAATGATTGTCGAGAAGACCTCCGTCAGTTGTGGGGAAAGGAGAGGAGCGGTGGAAAGTGAGGGTTGTATTTCGGAACGAAACCAACGACCAGACGGAATGAAAATGCAAATCGTCTGCATTTATGCACTGCTTGCGCTTCATTTTCTCACTGCTGATGGAGATCCATCGCGGGTTATTTATCTCAGACGATACAAAAATACGATATCCCCCGATATATAGCAAGTATTTTGGGGAGAAAGTGCAATAAAATTGTGTTAATTGCTCTGTTTGCTCTCGCCGATGCACAAAAATGGGCTTTTTGCGCAGGTTATTTTTGATTTTAGGCGGAATTGCTATCTCTTGAATTTGCAAAATAAAGGGGAAAAAGAGATGAATAATTTTCGGATTGAAATGATTACAATTTTGACGATGAGAAATTCTCGAAAGGTCTTGTTAGTTTTTGCAACATTGTGTTGTAGACGGAAGAGGAAAAAGAAAAGAGGTTGCGCCAAACCGGAATTTGGTGCAACCTCTCGGAAGAATGGAGGTGAATAATGCTCCTCAAATGGAAGCATAGTTCAGTAGAATAGCGCAATATATACATTATATATTATGCGCCGAAATTCAGTTTATGCCAGTGTGTCGTTTTTGAACACCAGCGATTCGCCTTGTTTCTCCACGAGGATGGGTTGTGCGGAGGAAACTTGACCACCCAAAATGACGCGTGACAAGCCGTTGAGCAAATGTTGCTGCAATGCGCGCTTCACTGGACGTGCACCAAAGTCGGGATCGAAGCCTTCTTCGGCGAGGAAACTGATGGCATCATTGTTCACACGAAGAGTGATGCCTTGTTCTTCCAGTCGGCGAGCGATGGTGGCAACGTGGATGCGCACGATTTGTTCGATTTCGCTGCGCGTGAGGGCATGGAACAGGAGGATGTCGTCAATGCGATTGACAAACTCGGGGCGCAATCCAGGAATGGGCGTGCCGTTGGTGGAAAGACGCGGTTGCGTGAGTTGATTGACCAACTTCTGTCGTGTGGCTTCAGAAATTTGGGTGTTGTCGGCGTCTTGATTTCCAAAAACTTCAGACTCTTTGCCGGTGAGCAAGTTGGAAGTCATGATGATGATGGTGTTTTTGAAATTCACCGTGCGACCTTTGTTGTCGGTGAGGCGACCATCATCGAGCACTTGCAGGAGAATATTGAAGACATCGGGATGGGCTTTTTCAATCTCATCGAAAAGCACGACAGAGTAGGGTTTGCGACGCACGGCTTCGGTGAGTTGTCCGCCTTCGTCATAACCCACATATCCCGGAGGGGCACCAATCAATCTCGTTGCAGAAAACTTCTCTTGGTATTCGCTCATGTCGATGCGCGTCATCATATTCTCATCGTCAAACAAGCATTCTGCGAGGGCTTTTGCCAATTCCGTCTTACCCACTCCCGTGGCACCGAGGAAGATGAACGAGCCGATGGGACGTTTGGGGTCTTGCAAACCAGCACGACTGCGGCGCACAGCGTCGGCCACTGCGGTGATGGCTTCGTCTTGTCCGATGACGCGAGCGTGGAGTTCGTCTTCGAGGTGGAGCAACTTCTCGCGTTCGCTCTGGAGCATGCGAGTGACGGGGATGCCCGTCCAGCGACTCACCACGTCGGCAATGTCGTCGGCAGTGACTTCTTCCTTCACCATGGCTTCTGCACCCTGACGTTGTTGGAGATCTTGATGAATCTCTGCAATCTCCGTTTCGAGTTGTTGCATCTTTCCATAGCGAATCTCGGCTACCTTACCGTAGTCCCCTTCGCGTTCAGCGCGCTCCGCTTCATATTTGAGTTGTTCGATTTGTTGCTTGTGGTCTTGAATCTTTGCCAACAATTCGCGTTCGCCTTCCCATTTTCCCTTCAGATTGTGCTCTTCTTCCTCAAGCGTTTGAATCTCTTGGTTGAGCGCGGTGAGTTTAGCTTGATGTGCTTGCTCTGCAGTAACGCCTGTTGCGTTGGGAGCAGGAGCATTTTGAGCAGCCACCTCGGCTTCACGACGAATGGCTTCGCGTTCAATCTCCAATTGACGCAATCGGCGCGAGATTTCATCGAGCTGTTCGGGTTGAGAGTCGCGCTCCATGCGGAGTTTTGCAGCAGCTTCGTCCATCAAGTCGATGGCTTTGTCGGGAAGAAAACGGTCGCTGATGTAGCGATGAGAGAGGGTCACCGCAGCAATCAAAGCATCGTCTTGGATGCGCACGTGGTGGTGGTTTTCGTAACGCTCTTTCAGTCCGCGAAGAATGGAGATGGCATCTTCTGGTGTGGGCTCGTCTACAAGGACAGTTTGGAAGCGGCGTTCGAGTGCCTTATCTTTCTCGAAATACTTCTGGTATTCTTCGAGAGTTGTCGCACCAATGCTGCGCAGTTCTCCGCGAGCGAGGGCAGGTTTCAAGATGTTGGCAGCGTCCATAGCGCCTTCTCCCTTGCCTGCACCGACAAGTGTGTGGATTTCGTCGATGAAGAGAATAATATCTCCGTTGGCAGCAGTGACTTCGTTGACAACGCTCTTCAAACGCTCCTCAAATTCGCCTTTATATTTGGCACCAGCCACGAGTGCTCCCATGTCTAAGGAGAAAAGACGCTTGTTGTGCAGATTTTCGGGCACATCTCCGCGGACAATACGCTGCGCTAGACCTTCCACAATCGCCGTTTTACCCGTACCTGGTTCACCGATGAGGATAGGATTATTCTTCGTTCTGCGCGAAAGGATTTGCAGCACGCGGCGAATCTCATCGTCACGACCAATCACGGGGTCAAGTTTTCCATCGCGAGCTTCAGCCACTAAATCGCGCGCATATTTATTGAGTGCTTGGTAGGTATCTTCAGCACTGGCTGAGTCCACCTTCTTTCCCCCGCGCAATTCCTTGATTGCGGCAGCGAGTGCAGTCGCAGTCATTCCAGCGTCTTTCAGCATTTGAGCCACCACGCTTGGGATGTTGAGCAAAGCCAAAAGGAGAGGTTCTAATCCGGTGAACTGGTCGCCGTCTTTTCGCGCAATATCTTGTGCAGCATTGAGTACTTTGTTGCTTTCGTTGTCGAGATAGGGTTCTCCTCCTTCAACGCGTGGCAAACTTTGCAAGTGCTTATTGAGCGTTGCTGTGAGTACTTGCGCATTGACGCCAGTTTTTCCAAAAAGAAATTGAGTGACATTCTCTCCGACTTCCAAAACTCCATAGAGTAGGTGAGCAGGAGTGATGCTTTGTTGGTGCAATTCCGAAGCACGTTGCACTGCGTGTTGCAAAGCTTCTTGTGCTCTGATGGTGAAATTGTTGTAGTTCATATGTTTTGTTGTTTTAATCGTTAGAAAATAGTCGATGACGAATGAAGAATGCTTTATATGCAAAAATTTAAGTTCAAGAGGTTGAGAATTTCTGTTGAATCGTCAAGTGTATTCTCAAGAACCGTCAAGTGCATTCGTTCTTTCTCACTGAACATCGACATCCATAGTAGTGCAACAGCTTTGCCAATGGCTTTCTTATTCTTACGAATCCCATAAGAATGCCGTTTTGTCGTGAAAACACTGCAATTTTGTCTGTAAAACCCTGAATATAAGAGGTTTGTGTGACAAAATTTCAGTCATTTCATTGAGTTAACGAGTAGAGAGTTAGAAAAACCTCAAGATTTTCTCGCGAAAATTCAAACTTTATTTGGCAAATTGACAAGTAGATGTTACTTTTGCAGTGGAAAACGACCGACTCTCTGTTTCTCGCTCGTGGTACACTCCTTATTATAGGATTTTGTTGATGATTTGTGGTCAAAACGACTCAGCAAAGTTTGGTTTAGAGGGGTAAAAACACGAAGAGGTGGGAAGGAGGTCAATGTATCACTTTATAATACCTGTTATTACGATGGCTTTTATCGAAAAACTCCAAGAATATCTCAAGAAGGAAGGTTATCTTCCTGAACTCACCGAATTCGGTCTTCAATTCAAATCTGAAAACCTCGACTTCCTGAGCTTCAAGGACGATCAAGACGAACTCTTCCTCAACCTTTTCTTCCCACAAATCTTTGAGGTTACTCCAGAAAATCATCAAGATGTGCTCGTTGCTATCGACAGAGCAAACAGCGAAGTGAAAGTGGCTAAAGGTAGCGTACGTTTTGGAAATGCAGTTTGGGTAGGTGTTGAAATGCTCCTCTCAGAAAACTTTGATCTCAACGACATCGTTCCACGCTCCATCAATATGATGAAGTACTATCGCGATATTTTCTATCAGGCTTTCGCAGAAACTCCTTCTGGTAAACTCGCCATCGAAGCTGCACAAAAACAACAAGCTGGCAAGTAGTCTACATTAGGTTGCAAAACCAAATTATAGTGAGAACATTTCTGGAATAGTTCCCTTTTGTATTCCTTGTATGGTGCAAAAGGTGTATTCCAGATAGAAGTTCGCCTCCACGTTTGTAGCATCTTGTTCAATTATATGAGCATTTTGCTTCCTAAAAGCACATTCATACTATGACTCTCATTAAATCCATCTCCGGATTCCGTGGCACCATCGGTGGTCGCACTGGAGATACCCTCAACCCCGTTGACATTGCCAAGTCTGTAGCTGCCTACGCTAGTTTGCGTGAAAAGGTGGTAAGCCGAAAATATCGTCGCAAAATTGTTGTAGGTCGCGATGCGCGCATTTCCGGTGAAATGGTTTCTCACGTTGTGTGTGGCACCTTGATGAGCATGGGCTTCGATGTGGTCAACATCGGATTGGCGTCTACTCCCACCACAGAATTGGCAGTTACCCTCGAAAGTGCTTGTGGTGGCATCATCATCACTGCTTCTCACAACCCACGTCAGTGGAATGCACTCAAATTTCTCAATGAGCGCGGAGAATTCCTTCCTCCTGCTGAAGCTAGCGAAGTGGTGCGTTGCGCAAATGCTGACTGCTATGAGTTTGCAGACGTAGACAATCTGGGTTGCGACATCCAAAATTATAGCTACGACCAACGTCACATTGAGATTGTCAAACAACTCGAATTGGTGGATGTTGAAGCCATTCGCCGTGCACACTTCACCGTCGCTCTCGATGCTGTAAACTCTGTGGGTGGTGTCATCATCCCCA
Organism: Prevotellaceae bacterium; assembly: GCA_905371275.1. Lineage (GTDB taxonomy): Bacteria > Bacteroidota > Bacteroidia > Bacteroidales > Bacteroidaceae > Alloprevotella. The sequence goes on along the minus strand of CAJPLH010000059.1, from coordinate 2,497 downwards.
AGCTTCTTGGTCAGTTGGGAGTCACACAAGTCACCCTGCTCAACTGCGAACCCACGGGAGATTTCGCACACAATCCCGAACCTCTCAAGGAAAACCTCTCCGAAATCCGCAATTTGATGCGCAAAGGTCGTCACGACATCGGTTTCGTAGTAGACCCTGACGCCGACCGTCTTGCACTCATCTGCGAAGATGGCACTATGTTTGGAGAAGAAAATACACTTGTAGCTGTTGCTGACTATGTGTTGCAACACACTCCTGGCAACACCGTGAGCAACCTCTCTTCCACTCGTGGTCTTCGCGATGTCACAGAGAAGCACGGTTGCAACTACACGCCTGCTGCTGTGGGTGAAGTCAATGTAGTCACCAAAATGAAGGAAACCGGTGCTGTGATTGGTGGTGAAGGCAATGGAGGAGTCATCTATCCTGCTGCACACTCAGGTCGCGATGCTTTAGTGGGTATTGCACTCATCCTCACGCATCTCGCAAAACTCGGTTGCAAAGCGTCTGAATTGCGCGACAGTCTTCCACAATACTTCATTTCTAAGAACCGCATCGATCTTAATCCCACCACCGATATCTTTGCTTTGCTTCAAAAAGTCAAGGAAATCTATAAAGACGAACAAATCACCGACATCGATGGTGTCAAGATTGATTTCGCCGACAAGTGGGTGCATCTTCGCAAATCAAACACCGAACCCATCATTCGTGTTTATGCCGAAGCACACACTCGCGAAGAAGCCGATGCACTCGCCCAACAAATTGTGGATATGGTCTATGCCATGACTCAACAATAAAAAGGCAACATCACTAAAGCAACATCCCCTCTGCCTCAAATTGAGGGAGAGGGGACTGCTTTTATATAGCTTGACACATTTCTCCTATTCAAAGGTGCAAATTGCTCAAACACCCTGACACATACCTCCAACTCCCAAGGAACAAATTGACTCTATGAAGAAAAGCCTTCTTCCCCTAGCCGCCTTGTTGCCCCTCTGCGCTGCCGCTCAGCAACGCTACAACATCGTCTACATCATGACAGACGACCACACGGCACAAATGCTTTCTGCCTACGACAGTCGCAACATAAAAACTCCCTACCTCGACCGCATTGCGCAAGATGGGGTGAAATTCACACGCTCTTTCGTCGCCAATTCCTTGAGCGGCCCTTCTCGCGCCTGTATGCTCACGGGGAAGCATTCCCACAAGAATGGATTTACCAACAACGAGCACGGCATCTTCAATGGAGCGCAACAAACCATGCCTAAACTCCTCCAAAAGGCTGGTTATCAAACATCAATTGTTGGTAAGTGGCACTTGGTGAGCGAACCTACGGGTTTTGATCATTGGGATATTCTCCCTGCACAAGGCAACTACTACGACCCTGATTTCTACAACGCAAAGGGTTCGTACAAGGTCAAAGGTTATCTCACCAACATCATCACCGACAAAGCCATTCAGTGGTTAGACGAAGAGCGAGATCCCAACAAACCCTTTGCCCTCTTTGTGCACCACAAGGCTTGTCACCGCGACTGGTTGCCTGAACTGAAATACCTTCGCGAATATGAAGATGTCAATTTCCCACTTCCTGCCAATTTCTACGACGACTATGCAGGCCGTGAAGCCGCTGGCAAGACGGAAATGGAGATTGACGACCACATGACGCTCGACTACGACTGCAAAATCATGCCCAAGGATGGAAAAGGTTCTCACCTCTTTCCCTCTTATTTGAACTTCCTCGGTCGTCTTAACACTGAAGATCGCGCCAAATACGACTATTTCTACGACAGTATCAGCGTAGATTTCCACAAGCGCAACCTCTCTGGCAAAGCACTCGCAGAATACAAATTCCAACGTTACATGCGCGACTATGCCAAAGTGGTGAAATCGCTCGACGACAACGTGGGACGCCTGCTCGATCATCTCAAAGAGAAAGGATTGCTCGACAACACCCTCGTAGTCTACACCTCCGACCAAGGATTCTATATGGGAGAACACGGATGGTTCGACAAGCGATTTATGTATGAAGAATCATTGAACACTCCGCTCCTCATGCACCTCCCCAAAGGGTTCAAGGCGCGAGGCGACATCAACGAGATGGTGCAAAACATCGACTATGCACCCACCTTCTTAGAGTTGGCTGGTGCTCCCATCCCATCTGACATCCAAGGTGTTTCGCTTGTGCCACTGCTCAAAGGGCAGCATCCCAAAAACTGGCGCAAGAGTGTCTACTATCACTACTACGAGTATCCCGCTGAACACAGCGTGCGCCGTCACTATGGTGTGCGTGGAGAGCGCTACAAATTGATGCATTTCTATAATGACAACGATGCGTGGGAACTCTATGACTTGAAGAACGACCCTACAGAGATGCACAATCTCTATGGTGATCCCAAGATGAAGCAAGTCACCAAGGAAATGAAAAAAGAACTGTTGCGCTTGCAAAAACAATATGACGATAGCATTCGATTCCAGCAAAAACTCTAATCGTTTGCTCCCTTTT
>CAJPLH010000058.1 GCA_905371275.1 Prevotellaceae bacterium | reverse complement strand
GAAGAAATAAGGACAAAAAAAAGGAAAGCCGTAAAAGGCTTTCTCGTCGTCTGTGTTGTGCGCAACCGTTTGTTGCGACAACAGGTGAATAAAGTTTGAACCAGTGCTCACGACTTCCCCGAATTGGGAAGACGGAGGTGGAAAAAGTGAGTGCAAACTTTGCAGGTTGCGAAGAAGAAACGCTGATTATTGAGCATCAGAATTCGCATCTTCAAGAGAATTTCACTTCACTTGCGCATTGAGTTCGCGGAGTTGTTTACTGAGGGCTTGTGCCATAGCACCATTTCCCATTGAGCGGTATCGGTCGATGCGATACATCAGCTCATCGATCATTTTTTGTTGTTTCATATTGTTCTAATTTAGTTGATTATCGGCTCAAAGTGTCTGCAACTTTTAGCCGTTTCCTTTTTGTTATTATGTTATCTGTGTACGCTGTAATCCTTGATTACGTTTGCAAAATTACGAAGGAATGCGCTCAATGACAAATTTTCTGACAAAAAAACGACAAAATGAATAATGCTGTATTGCCTTTTGATAGCCCAACTTTGCAGGAATGCGCATCAATTGCTCGTCATTCGCTGACACTTGATTTCTTATCCTTTGATAGTCCTGAAATGCACTATAATCTCTACTTTGCAATATTCTACTCAACAGACAAAAATATCGACCGCATCAAAACATACATTTGATGCGGTCGATTCTTTAAACGATGAAGACGTAATCGACATACCTCATCTAGAAACAACGATGAAGACGAAATAGACAAATATCATTTCGAAATCCATCTATGAACATAGCCATAAAAGGCGTAGAGATGCAAAGGCTATTTGCGCACTAATCGAGGTTGGATGAACTCCGTCAAGATGCCTTGGAAGGAACCGCGGTCGGGAGTTTTAGTGCTGAAACGTGCAAGGAGATAAGAAGCCCAGTTGCGGGTGTCATCCAATTTTTCGTGTTGTTGGAACTGCAACTCACCGTTTGCACCCACGCGCAAGTCGAGCAAGTCGCGCGTACCCATAATGTAAGTTTGCGATTTGTAGTTGAAATTATCTACAGCAAGCGCAGTTTCTATGTAGATAGGAGTACCCTTTTGCGGATCTTTCTCCTCGCGTAAGATTTTACCATTCGACAAGACAAAACCCTTACCAGGCGTGAAATCAATCTCCCACTTATAAATTTTGTCGATGATAAAGTGCGCTTTTGCTGAAGTGATAGGCACAATCTCCACCTCGTTGGTGGTTTCTACCATCACACTGTCTTTCAAACGTAAAGCGTGTTGCGTATATTTTCCAGCTACATCATTGATAGAAGCCTGCACAAAGACGATAGAGTCTTGCAGTCCCAGTGCTTCCGCCTTCACGTAAGCCACGCGCGCGCGTCGAGTATTGTTCACCTCCGCTTGCACTTTGAGTTGATCGCCCTCGTGCACCACAGTGAGCCAGTCGGCAGTAGAAGAATATTTCACCTCTACATTCGCTGTCACGGGAATCGTCGTTTTGTAACTCTCGTCGCCGCCATAGTAAGCCTTTTCTTGGGGAAGACCGAAGTTCACACCCTCCTGCATCACGTTGATGTTGGTAGAGTCGCCCTTATCGTTTTTGAGCACCAAGAGCGTGTTGCGCGATTGAGGCGTGTTGTTGAATGAAGTACTGAGTTTTATCGTCTTATCGCTTTTGGTAACTTTGAGCCAGTCGTTGAGTGCGTAGGCTTGTGCAGGCGTTTGTGCCACAACAACTTGTTTTTCTCCACCCAACACAGGGAAGAAAGTCTCCGCTTTGAGCACTTCCACGGCAGGAGCAGGAACTTCGAGATTCTCGTCAGAACCACAACTCACAGTACATCCCAACAGTGCGACGAAAGAGAAGAAAAGCATTATATGTTTCATATCGAAATAGAATTGAATGGTGATGAATGCCACGTCGACACCTTTTTAGTGTTTGACGGGCGAAACGTCGCGGATGTTGGCAATAAGAATCGGAACGACAGGTTTGTTCTGAGCGTCGAGCATAGGTTCGTGTTGATAGTTGATTCCAATACCCATAAACGAATCAAGTTTGCCCAGTGTGGTTTCGTCATATTGCGCATCGGCCTTGTTTTGCTCAGGATTCCATTTGAAGGTTACCCCGATTTCAGGTTCTTGCACGAGCGTTCCTGTCTTCACGATACCCGGAGTGAGGAGGATACCACCAGGATATTTCCCCGATCTGTCTGCGAGAATTTGTCCACCAGGCAGTTTGATGGTGCCCAAAGCAGGGTCATACACCATATTGAGCGGACCATACGTCTGACCATTAAAGGTGAGTGTGGCTTCAAACAAATCTTTCTGACGTTCGCTGAATTTCAGAATATGGAGAATCACAGGGAAGCGACGTGTGTTCACCGCTTGACTCAAACTGAAAGCAGTGCAGTTGAGACGCCAGTCACCAATCCATTCCTCACGTTTGCGGTAACTTTTGGGAATAATCAGTCCAAGACTCAGTTCCTCGTTCACAAAAGTCTTCTTGCTCTTCTCCCAGTTGAAAGAAGCATACGACTTTCCACCGAGGCTGATGGGTTGCAAGAGGTTGATACCATTAGGAGCAAAGGTGAAAGGCGCATCATAGGTCTGATTGTTGAGCGTGAACGACAGACGGCGCAGTTGCGGATTTAGCGTAGCTTCAGCCAACGTGTCTTTGCCCAACTGCAACGCGAAGAATTGCGTGGTGAGTTGTTCTTGGAGGTTATAGATGCTGGTAAGGTACGACTTCCATTCCGTCTTTTCGGGAACGCGCACCAACTCCATATTGTTTTTCCACTTCTTTCCGCGCAAACGAATCGTGTCAGCAGACGTAGAAAGCACCAGAAACTCGTAGTCGCCTTCGATGCCGCGTGCACCACTGCCTTCCCACACGCGAGAGAATTGGTGAATGCTTTCGTTGTAACTATCAAACGAGAGCACCACACCTTGGTCTTTCGCTATGGAATAAGCCGCCGTTGTCACCTTGTCAGGGTCGTAGTCGCTAGCCACCGTGGCGTGACCGTTGGCAAACTTCATCAAGATGCTATAAGCGGGTCCCGTGTAGTTTTCACCGGCATAGTAGCGCAGCAACCACCCGTTAGGCGCAGATTCCAGCGTTTTTTGAGTTTCTTGAACCGCATTTTCAATGCGATCAATGGCAGATGTCGAGAAGACATTCGTGTCTTCGTGTAAGCACGATTGCCACGTGAGCGTAGCACACAGCAAAAGCAGAGAGGAGAGATATTTTCGCATGTGGCAATTAGTTGAGATGGTTTAAGTCGAGAGTAGTCACTTGGTGAGAGCGACGCAGCACCGCATCACGAAGCTGATCGAGGTCAATGTTCCAAGATGTTTTGAGATAATTGCGCAGGATTTCCAGTTTATGCTCAATGATGGCGCGACCTGGTTTTCCTGCTTTGTTGAGTTTCTCCTCCCACTTTTGAGGAGTCGTGGTGATGTAGTAAGACTGCAATTCTGCAATGTCTTCGCCTGCATTTTCCATAGAATACGGACTGATGAATCCCGCGCGCAAAGCCTCAGGATCTTTCTTGCGAATCCACTCCGAACCCAAATAGTCCGCCTTGCTGATTTGGTCGTATGCCACAGGGTAAGGCTTCTTTTGGTTGAGAATGTGGGTAAACTCGTGGTGAATCGTGTGGAAATAGTATTCCGTGAGGAGCTCTTGGCTTTCCAAAGTCGTTTGGTCCAATTCGTTCACGCGATACATACGCACCGTGTAACCACCTTCTGCCGTAGCAGCCGTTTGCAGTCCTTGCGTGTTGATAGCAGGCGAACCGATAGCCACGATGGTGCGGGGAGCATTGGCTTTGACAAAGTCAGCACCAGCCACTTCCGCATAAGCATCCAGCCAAAGATATTTGAAAATGATGGCGAGTTTCGTAGCCTTCGCACTATCTGCCGGACTCAAGTTGTAGCTCGTTTCCGTGTCAATGTCGCGAAGTCTGTACGAATACCGAATGTTGTAAGGGTTAGTATAGTTTTGCACCAACCACTTCTCAAAACTATTGCGCTTCACCATCGAAGTGTTGAAGATAGACGACCCTTTCGGACTGTCATCGGAACAAGCTGCCAGCGAGTAAGCACCACTCGTGAGAGCGGCTGCCAAAAGACTACTATATATATAGGATAATTTCATAAGAATGAATCATTGAAATGAGAAACAAATCAGCGTGGATTAGCCTGCAATCCAGCGGTGATGACATCTTGTGGCAACTGAATCGCCTGACGTGGGTCGTTCGCTTTCATACTGTCCGTAACTTCAATAATACGATTTTCCACACTCACGCGACGACGATAGATGGTCAATCCATAGCGTTTCACGTCCTGCATACGAAGTCCCTCGTGCATCGTCACCAATCGGCGAAGATGCAAGATGCACTGCAAGAGCGGTTCTTGCGTAGTCGCTTCGATGGTGAAATCCGTGTGAAATTGTTTCTTCACTGTGGGAAGTTGAGGCGTGTAGTAGCGCAGTTTGTTGTAGAACTCCTTGATGCCGTTGAGCGTCAGTGTGCGTGTTGCTTCCGTAGCTTTCGCCTCACTGCGCACAAACACTTTGAGCAAGGTGTTGATGTCTGCCACAGCTTCATCGTAGCGTCCCAAAAGAGCCTTCGCTTCTGCGCGCACCAACAACGTTTCATCAGCATTGAAAGCCGAGAACTCCGCATAAGGCACACCCGTCTTCGCTTGCGTGTCATATTGGTCGAGCTTCAAGGGAATCTTTCCTAAACCCACCTTCGACACATTGCTACCGCTCGTCACCATATAGTTCAGCGCAGTACCACCTTCACCCCAAGGACCTTTCGATTCCAGCGTTTCAGTAGAAGACAAGAGTTTGCCGTGCGCATATTTGTTGCCCAAACCAATCGGACGCGAAATATAGCCCCACATACTCATCCCCGTGAGGAGTAGCAAGTTTGTGTTTTTGTCACTCTTGATGTAGTCGTTAGGTTGCACCTGATCGTTCGCCCCCAGTTTGCGCCATTGTTCCCAATCGCGCAGCATCGTGGTAGCATCGCTTCCCAACACCGCATCAGCGTGCGCCACCGCCTTGTCATATTGACGCGCATAGAGGTAGAAACGTGCAGCAAAAGCGTGTGCAGCAGCCGGAGTGAAGTGGAATTTAGGTTGCGCAAAGTGAGCATTGTCCATCAACTCCAACCCTTCCGTCAAATCCTGTTCAATGTTTTTGTAGAGTTGTGCCAGCGAACCACGTTGATAAGTGGCACGAGGATCATTCTCCACCGCATAAGGGTAGGGAAGTCCCAGTTCCTTGTCTGCCGTGTTCGGATCATAGGCACGGCAAAACACATTCGCCAGTTGGAACATCGCATAAGCGCGGCACAATTTAGCCTCGCCCTTTTGCGTTTCGTAAGCCTCTTTGTTGGGTTGCGCCGCTATAAATTCCAGCGCAGCATTTGCCGTTGCCACTGCCGTGTAGCTTGCATTCCAGAGTTTTTGAGGCACATCGGGCACCCCTGTTTCAGTGATGTCCTCCCATCCGTAGGCTTGTTCTTGAAATCTATCCATCGACGACCAAGTGTTGTGCACTTGTTCGTCCGTGTTGTCCGAATACATCTCGAGCAAATAAGCTGGATAAGCATCGGGATAAGCCGAAGCCACGAGTTTGCTCACGTCAGAAGGCGTGTGCAACTCCATACGGTTGTCCGGATATTTATTGAGAAAGTCATTGCAGCTTGTCATCAAGCCAACCGCTGCAAGGAGAAATATGCTGAGTTTAATCTTCTTCATGGAAGTATTGTTTATGCAGAAATTAAATACCCACTTTGAGCGTGAGGGTGAATTGCTTAGGAAGTGGTGAAGACACCCCACCGGCATTGAGGAATTCAGGATCTTGTCCGTTGAGTTTCTTGTCTGCATAGAGCAAGAAGAGGTTCGTTGCTTGCAATTTCAACGAAACATTGCGCACTGCCTTCCCCTTCAATAATTGAGCAGGGAGGTCATAAGTGAGCGACACCTCTTTGAGGCGCACGAAATCACCTTTTGCGATGCGCGCCGTGCTGTAATTGTAGGCATTGTAAGCATAGCGCAAGTTGGTGTGTGTAGCATATTGGCGGTAGCTCAAGAAGCCCGGCACGTTTGTTGTCTTCTCATCGCCAGCCTTCACCCAGCGGTTGAGATAAGTGTGCGTCATCGACGCCAAATCGTTGTAGCGAGCGCGGAATTTAGGATCCAAGCGCACCACATTGCCAAACGAATAAGTGAGGAACACATTCAAGTGGAGATTCTTGTAATTGAAAATGTTGCCCAACGACCCTGTGAACTTAGGGTCTGTGGGCCCTTCATACTTCAAGAAGTCTGTGTGCACGCGTTCTTGGAAGTTGATGTCGTCGGTCGTCACCTTGCCCTTTTCGTTGATCACCATGGGCACACCTTCATCGTTGATCCCCACAAAAGGAATGCTGAAGAGTGCGCGTGCAGGGTAGCCGCGTTTGGGGAAACCCGTGCCGCTCACCAGCGCGATCACATTACCGCTGTTGAAAAGTTTCGTAATCTCTGTGTTTGAGTAAGAATAGACAAAACTGGTGTTCCAAGAAAAGTCCTTCGTCTTGATGTTCGTCGATGAAATGCTCAATTCCATACCATTAGAGCGCATCTCAGCCACGTTGGCTGCGCGTTCCACTTCGCCGCCAAGACCTTGCGTCACCATGATGCCCATCTCGTCGAAGTTGTTGCGCGTGTACACATCAAACGTCACACCAATACGGTTTTTCCACAGTCCAGCGTCAAAACCAAAGTTAAACTCGTTCTTCTTCTCATAGGTCAAAGTGGCGTTGCCCACTTGCGAAATGCCAATCACGGGCTCTCTGTCCTCACCATAGATGCGGAAAGGATTGCCGGCGCGGAACACCGTCGTAGAACTGCTGTAAGAAGGATCGGGAGGAGTACCCGTCAAACTATAAGAACCGCGGAGGGTGAAACGAGAGAGCGGACGCAGACGATAGAAGAAATCTTCTTCGTGCAAATTCCACGCACCCGAGAGGTTCCACGTAGACATCCAGCGCGCATTGCTGTTGCGTCCCATTTGGTTAGAACCCTCATAGCGGTAAGTGCCATTAAACACATAGCGACCGCGATAAGAATAGCTCATGTTGGTGTAGAAAGCCACAGAGCGCCAGTTGGTGTTGGTCAGCGAATAGTAGTTTTTGCTGTCCTCGATGCCCTTCTTCATATATTGATAAATGTAGAAAGGCACTTCACCAGAGTTGTATTGCATACCCCAACCCTCAAAACCAGTGCGTGTGCGCAAGAGGTCGGTCATTTCGGCACCGCCAAAGAGGTTGATGGTGTGTTTTTGTGCAAAAGTGCGCGTATAAGTTGCCGTAGCACGGAAATCATAGTTGCTCATGCGGTTTTCATTCTTGTGATAAATACCACCGATGGGCAACACCGACATGGGCAAATCATAGGGATGTTCAGGATCGCGATAGAGATAGCGGTTGCTGTTGCGAATGATTGCATTAGACATCGCACGATAGGTCATCGCTTGGTTCGAGTTCTCCGTTACATTGTGTTCCTGCGACGTTGCAGCATACTTAAACGCACCGAGAGCAGCTAATTCCAAACCTGCGATGGGCTTATATTTCAATTCAAATTGGAACTTCGCGTCGAGCACATTCAAGTTGATGAAGTTGTTGTCCAATTCATTGAAAATGTTGAATGGTGCATAGTTCGCCACATAGTAAGTGTGGGGATCGAGCACACGCGAAGTGTTCAAAGCATAAGAATAGGGGTTGATGTCGAAGTCGCGTTTCACCTCACCATCCACCACGTCCACATCTTGTCCCAGTGTGCCAGGAGCGCGTTGTTTGCGGTAAGAAGCACCACCAATCACATTGAACGACAAGTTCTCGAGCAAATGTTGCGTCACGTTGAAGTTCGCGGTGTAGCGGTTCACCTCACTTTGTTTGTACCAACCTGGGTCTAACATCGCACTCATCGAAGCATAGTAGTTCGACTTCTCCGTACCACCACTCAAACTCACAGAGTGGTTTTGCATGATAGCATTCGAAAACAAGTGCTTAAACCAGTTGGTGTTGCGAAATTCTGCTTGGCGCAAATAGGTGTTGCGCGCCTCCTCTGTGTTGGCCAGGGCAAACTGACCTGTGCGAGGATTGAACGTATTGATCAATTCATACATATGACCATACACTCCGTAGTCGCTACCATTGAGCACTTCGGAGAAATTGAGCCAACCGCGGTCGTGCAACTCACGATAGATGCTCATTTGGTCTTGAGAGTTGAGGATGTCGAAATTGCTGTAAGAGGGAATTAAACGCGTGGTAAATTCGCCCGTGTAGTTCACGTGCGATTGTCCTTGCTTACCCTTCTTGGTGGTCACCACAATCACACCCGACATGGCGCGCGCACCATAGATGGAGGTTGCGCTACCGTCTTTCAAGATTTGGAAACTCTCAATGTCGTCTGCGTTCAATCCTGCAATGGCCGAGCTGATAAGCGTTTCGGCATTACCCGAAGCCAGATTGTCGGCATCCACATTCGCCACATCTTCCATAATTACGCCGTCCACCACCCAAAGCGGTTTGGAAGCACCGAAGATGGATGTGGCACCGCGCACACGAATTTTAGGAGCAGCACCAAACGTGCCACTCACGTTTTGCACCGACACACCTGCTGCGCGTCCTTCGAGCGAGCGACTCACGTCGGCCACACCGCTCAAGCGTGCTGCAGAAGCATCCACTTTGTCGGCAGCACCGGTAAACATTCGACGGTCGGTTTTCGTTAACCCTGTCACCACCACTTCGCCCAGCGATTGCGCATCTTTCAGTGCGATTTTCATGTCGGTGGCACCTTTCAGTGTTTGCGACTGCATGCCGAGATAACTCACGGTAATGTTGTGGTTCTTTCCCTTGATGGTCAGGGAAAACTTACCTGCTTCGTCTGTGGCCGTGAAGGTGCGTCCGCCATCTGCCGAAACACGTGCGCCAAAGAGGGGTTGATTGTCGGAGGCCGCTGTCACAACACCTGACACTGGTGTTTGTGCTAACACAGCCCCGAGGCAGAGAAACAGGCCAAAGAGCATCAATGAGAGCCTTTTCTTCATAGAAAATGTGGATAAATAACAATATGGTGCGCAGAAGTCCTTTCCTCTCTTCTGGTCAAGCGTGGCAACTCCGCTTTGCGGTGGGCAAAATCGAGGTGCGCCATTGCCGTTGGCCTTATGCAGCGATGCTTTGTGCAAGCCTTTGCCTTGTGGCACAACGACCAGTTGACGATAGAAAAAGGTAACTTCCAACGTACCGATGGAATAAATATGAAATTTTTATGGCATCAAAGTTACCAATTTGTTTTGATATTTTGGTCTTTTGGTGGATAGAATATATCAAATTGGTTACTTCAATAGACTTTTTTTAGGCAAATAGGGGGTAAATGCCTTTTTTGCTTTGCAATATCCTCATTGCTTTTCCTTTGTTTTTCGACCTCTCTTCTCTCACTTTTTGCACAACTCCTTGGCTTTTGTCCTTCAATAATCCTCTTTATGCTTATATTTATGCAGGTTGTGTCTGCTGGATTTTTTCTTTGTTTCCATCAATGGGGACTTTTGTATAAAGCGATGGCTTGTTTTCATAAAACGACGTGTTGTTTTCGATAAAACGAGTGCTTGTTTTTCATAAAACGAGTGCTTGTTTTTCATAAAATGACGTGTTGTTTTCTGTGCACGTTCTGATGTGAAGAAACACCAGAGCGACACGCAATCCATTAGCCAAGATTTTGAAATGTAAAAATACTTATATCCCCCCTCTTTTTTCTCTGTCTCGCGCACGCGTACATGCGCGTTACAGGAGTTTTTCTCTTTTTGCTGTCACAAGTGTCACGCTGTGATTGATAAAGTTTTGTATTTCAGTTTGTTATGAGAACCTCTCTTGTGTATTTTAACAAATGGGTGTTTCAAGTGCAGAAAATATGCTGGAGAAGACAATGACATTGGGCGATTTTTTCACTTTAATAGTCCCCAAAAATGGATGTTTTTCCATCAACTTTTTCTTTGTATGTGACACTTGTGACAGCAGAAAAACAAAATCGCTGTTGGAAGGCGCGCGCATATACGCGCGCGAGGGATCGAAGTGGATAAACAGAGTGAGTATATGAGAAGACTGAGATACGCGAAGGCAAGGGGAGGAAGGATGGAAAGTATTGTTATATAGAAATATTTGCTATGCGTAGAAAGCAAAATCAGTGATGCACGAAAATGAAATGTCGTTTTTCCGCGGTTTTTTCACTCTTTGGGCTTGTTTCTACCCATATTCTTATAGGAGCTGTCAATAATGCCAAATCGGTCATTAGACCGTTATAGTACGATTAGTAATGACTGATTTGGGATAATCTGCACTGCACCATTGATTTCATTTTCACGGCGAAAGCCACTCATTCATATCTACAAATTATGCCACTTTTTCTGGCTTAAGGGTCAAATATGCTCCTGGAAAGGGCTTTAATCAATTGAATTTCATACCTTTGTAGCACATTATAAGTTTATGATGCACTCAACACGTAAAAAAAGTGCCCAAAATGTGGCTCTTTTCACATGATTCGCAAAGGGCAGCGCAATGGTTCTACATACTGGTATTGCAATGACTGTAAACGCTATTCAAGCGGTCGCAAAAAGCCCTCTCAAGAAGCTATTTTTAATCGATACAGCCAAGGTACATTTACCATTAAACAGCTATCTGAAGAGTTCGGCATCTCCCCCTCCTCCGTTAAGCGTAAACTCAAGGATTACACCCCGAAGAAGATAGAACATTCCCCTCGAAAAGTGGTGGTACAAATGGATACCACCTATTGGGGAAAGAACTTTGGTCTCGTCCTTTTTATGGATGCTGAGAGTCATCAGATCCTCCATCATTTCTTCATTTATGGGAAAGAGAGAAATCAAGATTATAACCAAGGATTAGAACATCTCAAGAGTTTAGGATTTGACATTGTCGGAGTGGTCGCAGATGG
>CAJPLH010000057.1 GCA_905371275.1 Prevotellaceae bacterium | reverse complement strand
CCTGTGTGTTGCATGAGTTGCGATAGCGTGCAACCGTCTGTTTCTTTTAGCACTTGCGCCACAATTTGCTGTTCGTGGGAGAGTTGTGGTGCAAATAATTCTAATTGCACAGCTTGATTAGATTGGGATTTATCCACCCAATTAAGGAGTTCCAAAACATCGGTTGCCGAGGTGACAAGTTCTGCTTGTCGCTGACGTATGAGTGCCAAGCATCCTTCACTATATTGGTCTGTGGTGCGTCCAGGAAAAGCGCACACCGTGCGGTTGTAGTCGTTGGCTAATCGGGCGGTGATGAGAGCTCCTCCGCGGTCAGCACTTTCTATAACAATCGTGGCATCGGCCATGCCAGCTACAATACGATTGCGGCGTACGAAATTTCCTGCAAAGGGGCGTACTCCGCGGGAGTATTCTGTGATAAGACCTCCATTATTGAGCATTTCGCAGGCTGTGTTACGGTGCGATGAAGGGTAGATTTGGTCTAACCCATGAGCCAACACACCGATGGTGGGAAGCTGATGTTCCAAGCAGGCTCTGTGGGTGTGGATATCAACCCCATAGGCTAGTCCACTGACCACGAGTGTGTGTGGTAGGAGAGAAGCTAGTTCGCTGCAAAACATTCGACACTGGTCTTTGCCATATGGAGTGATGCGTCTGGTGCCTACAACCGATAAGACGTGTTTGACGTTCCAATCTGCCGAACCGCGATAGTAAATCAAGGGAGGAGCATCGGGACATTCTTTGAGCCGTTGAGGATAGTCGCTTGCCGTGATGGCTGTTGGGCGAATGCCATGAGTTTGGCAGAAGTCCCATTCTTCCTGTGCCTTTTTCAGTGCCTTTGCCCCATTTTTGCGCAAGGCTTGTTGTACTTCTAGTTGGAAACTTGGAGTGAAGTCAGCGAGCGCTACTTCTGGTTGTTCAAAAATGAGCTGTGCACTGTGGGTGTGTTGCAGCAAGGTGAGCACCTTGTTTTGGGTGAGTCCTTCCAAGAAAGTAAGCGCAATGGTATGTATCATAGTGAGATAAAGGTAGATGACGAGAGAAAAACTCTAGAGATATTCCTTTCGGATAAAGGTAAACTTAAATATAAGATTACTTGGTCAAGGCAAAAAAGTTGCGGAGTTGTGGCCATGCCTCAGCAAAAGCTTGCATAGAAGGGAAGAGGAGATTGGCACCTTCATCTAGAAGAGCGCTTTCGGGCAATGGACCAGTGTTCACCGCGATGGTGAAAATACCAGCTGCTACTCCTGCTCTCACACCTAAAGGTGCGTTCTCCACCACAATCGCTTCCCAAGGTTGTACTCCGGCTTTCTCAAGCCCCATGAGGTAAGGTTCGGGATCGGGCTTTCCGTGTTTCACATCGAGCGAAGAAACAATGCGATTGGCATCAAAGATGTTAGGGTAGTGTCGTGTGATGCGTTCCAATAAACTTGCTTGACCGCTACCTGTGACTACAACTCGTGTGAGGTGGTCGGCAGCAATTTGGTCGAGAAGTTCCTGTGCTCCTTGCATCTTGGGAGCGGAGGGAAAGGTGTTGAATACCTCGCACTTTCGTTGATAAACCTTTTCCACTTCTTCGGGAGTTGTGTCACGACCGTATTGTCGTTGTGTAAACACGTTGAGGGTAGTGAAGGCCGTGCGTCCTTCGTTCATATAAATCTCTGTTTCATCGACGTCGAAGCCAAATTCGCGGCAAACTTGTGCCCAAGACTTAGCGTGTGCAGGCATAGAGTCGAAGAGCACTCCATCCATATCAAAGAGTGTGGCGCGGAGGGGGAGGAGAGTAGGGTAAGCTTCGGTGGTAGTAGTGGAGTCTACGTTCGTAGCCAATAGTTGAGATGCAGTTGCTTTGGCTTCTGTTAGGAAATCAGGATGATCAGCCCAATATCGGGCGATGGCTGAAGCGAAAGGAGTGGACATAGCGAAGGGAGTGTGGAAGAATCAGAACATAACCCCAAATCGGTCATTAGACCGTTATGGTGCAATTTCTTATAGAGAATATAACTTCCTGCCATCTTTCATTTTCTTGTTGGCATCTTGTTGCTCGTTCGTTCTCGACGTAGCCCGCTACGCCTTCGAACTCACAATCAACCATCTGCTCAACAATCTAATGAAATATGTTCAGGAGCTAATTACCGCTTTGGGATAAAAGCGACGACCCCACCTCACTCTTGGGGAGGATGGTGGGGTCGCAGTATAGTGAAGGAAAAAGAAACTTATTTCAAACGAGCTTGGATAGCTTCTGTTTCAGCTTCGTAACCGGGTTTTCCGAGGAGAGCAAACATATTTTTCTTGTAAGCCTCTACGCCAGGTTGGTTGAAAGGATTGACATCGAGCAACAGACCGCTTACACCGCAAGCGCGCTCGAAGAAATAGATGAGCTGACCGAGATAGTATTCGTTGAGTTCGGGAAGCACAACGCGCATATTGGGCACACCGCCATCAACGTGAGCGAGGAGAGTGCCGAGTTCAGCCATCTTGTTCACTTCGTCCACACGCTTACCCGTGAGGAAGTTGAGACCATCAAGGTTTGCTTCATCGTGCGGCAAGAGCACCTTGTGGCGAGGAGTTTCCACAGAGATCACCGTTTCAAAGATGCTACGCTCGCCTTCTTGAATCCATTGACCCATGGAGTGGAGGTCGGTGGTGAAGTCTACAGCAGCAGGGAAGATGCCTACGCCATCCTTACCTTCACTTTCGCCATAAAGTTGCTTCCACCATTCGTTCATGAAGTGGAGCTTTGGCTGATAGTTGACGAGGATTTCGATTTTCTTACCTGCACGATAAAGAGCATTGCGAACAGCAGCATATTGCGTAGCGATGTTATCGTCGGTGCTGCATTCTTTTTCCATATCAGTGGCACCTTGCACGAGCGCGTCGATGTCGAAACCAGCGCAAGCGATGGGGAGCAAACCTACGGGAGTGAGCACAGAGAAACGTCCACCCACGTTGTCGGGGATGATGAATGAAGTGTAGCCTTCTTGGTTGGCAGTGATGCGTGCTGCACCCTTCTTAGCATCGGTAACGGCAACGATGACTTTGCGCGCTACTTCCTTGCCGCGTTGATCTTCGCATTGCTTCTTGAGGAGGCGGAAAGCGAGAGCCGTTTCAGTGGTCGTACCACTCTTAGAGATGTTGATGACACCGAATTTGCGGCCTTTGAGATATTCGCAGAGTTCGTAGAGATAATCTTCGCCGATGTTGTTACCAGCAAAAAGAATCACGGGATTTGAACCGTCGTTGGTGAGCCACTCAAATTGATTGCCGAGTGCTTCGATCACGGCGCGTGCACCGAGGTAAGAGCCACCGATACCAGCTACGACGATGGTGTCGCAGTTTTCGCGCAAGGTTTGTGCGCAGGCCTTGATTTCTCCCAAGAATTCGGGAGTGATGCTTGAAGGGAGGTGCATCCAACCGAGGAAGTCATTGCCGAGGCAAGTTTGTTGTTCGAGTGCCTTTTGTGCGGCAGGTACGTTTGCGCTCACTTCGTCGAGTGCACCAGCGGCGAGGAAAGAAGTGGCATTGTTGATTTCTAAGCGAATAGATTTCATCTGAATGATTTTATAAGGGTGTGGAGCGTGCTTTCGTGCTGTTTTAGTTCTCGTGGAGTCTTTACAGGACGATGACACGTTCGTTTGGTTGCTACAAAATTACAAACTCCCATTGAAACAACCAAGAGTTTTATAAAAAATGCCCTATTTAGTCGAACAGACTAAATAGGGCATGAGACTAAATAAGCTATGCTGCAAAGAGCAGGTGCTTATTTTTTAGGCACGCGCTTGAGGGTTTCAAGCACAAGACGCCAGTATTTTTCCACAGATGGAATGTTGCAACGCTCGTTGGGAGTGTGGGGTGATTGGAGCGTGGGGCCGAAAGAAACGACGTCCATGCCAGGGCAGTGGGTGAGGATGATGGAACATTCCAATCCAGCGTGTACAACAGTGACTTTGGGGTCTTCTTGGAAGAGGTCTTTGTAGACTTCGGTCATTAGTTCTACAATTTCGCTCTTGGGGGAAGGTTGCCATGCAGGATATGCGCCATCGGTGGTGACTTTCATGCCAGCCATAGAAAAACCAGCTTCGAGTGTGTCTACACAGTATTGGCGCATAGAGTCGGCACTTGAACGTACGAGTACTTTGAAGAAAGCTTTGCCTTCGGCAATCTCGATGATGGCCAAATTGCTAGAAGTTTCAACAATGTGGGGAAGATGGGGAATGAAGCGCATCACACCGTTGTGACAACCGAGGATGGCGTTGACCAAATTGTCTTGCACGGCTTCGGGTACAATGGCTTCGGGTAAAGCTACCTCGTTCACTTGGAGTGTGAGGTTGGGTTCGATAAGACCGTATTCGTCAGTCAAATCTTTGAGCCATTCTCCGAGCACTACCTCGCGCAATTCTGCTACATTTTCTTTTGGGAGAGTAAGCACTGCGTGAGTATCGCGAGGAATGGCATTGCGCATGTTGCCACCTTTCCAAGAGGCTAGACGAGCTTCAAAATTGGCAATAGCATCAGTGACGATACGAGCTAAGAGTTTGTTGGCGTTTCCACGTCCTTCGTTGATTTCCAAACCAGAGTGTCCACCACGGAGTCCGCCGATAACAATTTCCACAGCAACATCTTCTGCATCGGGTGCAACTTCTTGATATTCCAATTCAGCGGTCAGGTTGATACCGCCTGCTGAACCAGTCATCAATTCGCCGTGCACCTCGTTGTCAAGATTCATTAAGATGTCGCCTTTGAGCAAACCGTCTTTCATGTAGGTGACGCCGTGCATAGTGGTTTCTTCGTCGGAAGTCATAAAGGCCTCGAGAGGTCCGTGGGGAATGGTGTCATCTTCAAAAATGGCCATAATGGTGGCGATAGCCATACCGTCGTCAGCTCCCAAAGTAGTGTTGCGTGCGCGCACCCAATCTCCATCAATCCATGTTTCGATGGGGTCAGTTTCAAAATTGTGTGGAGAGTCGGGTGTTTTTTGTGGCACCATGTCGGTGTGGCCTTGGAGAGTCACCATCTTTCTGTCCTCCATTCCTGGGGTGGCAGGCTTATACATCAACACGTTTCCTGCATCATCGAGTGAGGCTTCAATGTTGCGTTCTGCTGCCCATTGAAGGAGAAACTGTTGGATTTTGTCTAAGTGTCCAGAAGGGCGAGGCACTTGTGTGAGGAGATGGAAGTTGCGCCAGATTGCTTCGGGCTGCAATTTGAGAATTTCGCTCATAGTGGTAGTGGTTTATAGAGAGCATTCTTCAGATAATAGTAGGAACGCGCTCTGATGTTAGAGTTTTCCTCGAAGTGAGAGAGTAATCTTCGAAGTTAGAGAGTTTTCTTAATGGTGAAAAGATCAGCCCATCCCACGGCTCCCATCAAAATGACGAGTGCGGTTTGAATGGTGTGAACGACGAGTGCAAACAAGATGGCTGGAGCCTGAGCAACGCCATAGAGAACGAGCATCGTTTTGACAGCAAAGTGCCAAGGTCCTGCACCGTTGGGGGTGGGCACTAGAACTGCAAATGTTCCGGCACTAAAAATGAGCAATCCTGCCAACAAATCAAGGTGACTGGTGCAGTCGTAGGCGAAGAAAGCAAGGTAGAAGTGGAGAAAGTATCCCACCCATATTCCGATGCTATAGAGAAGATAAAGAGGGAGTTGCTGGAGATGTCGTAGGGAAGATAGACCGTCAAAGAAACTCTTCATTTTATCTTTTCCTTTTTGGAAAAAGGGTATTTTCGTGAGCAAAAAAATGCCGAATCCAGTGCCGACAATAGCGCAAATCAAGGTGACTATGTAGCCCGTTGACGTGAAGCGCATAAATATGTCGCTAGTGCTAGTGCCAGTGGAACGCAGGAAATTGAGAAATTGAGGCAGTTGCAAACAGAGTGCAATGATAGCAATAAGCAGCATGAGGAAGGCATCTACCACGCGTTCGGCGACAACTGTGCCAAGGGCTTTAGAGAAGGAGGTGCCAGCGTAGTTCTTTAAGGTGCCACAACGTGTGATTTCTCCCACTCGCGGAATAACAAGACTAGCTGCATATGAAATGAATATAGCATCGATGCAGATTCTTGCAGAGGGACGTTCCTCGAGAGGTTTGAGTGCAATTTGCCAGCGGAGGGCGCGCAACACAAGGGGAACAATCCCAAAAAGGAGGGAAAGGAGCATCCATTGCCAGTGGGTGTTGTGTAGCATGGAGAATGCGCTTTTCCAGTCGAGATTGCGGTACATCCACCATAATATGCCAATACCGAGGAGAAAAGGCGAGATAATCTTTAATATGTTGAGGAGTTGCTTCACTCGAATCAGAGTTTTTTTGTAAATTTGCCGTTGCAGTGCATCATTCGAACAGAAAGGCTGATGAAGATTGGCTCATCGTCACCACAAATAGGCTGAAGTATTCTAGCAGACAACGTGGAATAGGAACGCAAATTTGCGTGTTTGAATGGCCTGCTTCCGCAAAAATACAAATTATTTCGTAGAATGAAATCCGTACGCCCGAAAAAATTCCTT
The DNA here is from genome assembly GCA_905371275.1 of Prevotellaceae bacterium. GTDB lineage: Bacteria > Bacteroidota > Bacteroidia > Bacteroidales > Bacteroidaceae > Alloprevotella. The sequence continues at coordinate 4,558 of CAJPLH010000057.1, read as the reverse complement.
GGACAGCACTTTTTGAAAGATTTGAATGTGGCTCGTGCCATCGCAGACACGGTAGATGCGTGTCCAGAACTTCCCATTTTGGAGGTAGGACCTGGTATGGGTGTGCTCACTCAATACCTCTTGCCGAAAGAACGTGAAGTGAAGGTGGCAGAGATTGACTTTGAAAGTGTCGCTTATCTCCGTGATGCCTATCCTCAACTAGAAGAAGGGATAATAGAAGACGATTTTTTGAAGATGCGTTTAGAACACGTCTTTGAAGGGCGCTCATTTGTGCTCACGGGAAATTATCCTTATAACATCTCGAGTCAGATATTCTTCAAAATGCTTGATTATCGCCATCTCATCCCCTGCTGTACGGGGATGATTCAGAAAGAAGTGGCTGAACGTCTTGCTGCTAAGCCGGGTAATAAGACGTATGGTATACTCAGTGTGTTGGTGCAGTTGTGGTATGATGTGGAATATCTGTTCACAGTTGAGCCAGGAGTGTTTAATCCTCCTCCAAAGGTGAAAAGTGCTGTGGTGAGAATGACGCGCAACAATGTGGAAGATTGTGGTTGTGATGAGCGTTTGCTTCGCCGAGTTGTAAAAACCGCTTTCAATCAGCGTCGCAAGATGATGCGTGGAAGTCTTAAACCTCTCTTCGCACAACTCAATGCAGAGCAAAATTGTGGTAGAGATCATGCAGAGTTCTTAGCACAACCGTTGCTGACGAAACGTCCGGAGCAACTCTCTGTTGCTGAATTTGTGCAATTGACGAATGACATAGCGCAGGAGATGGAAAAGTAGTTTTCTCCGATTACAATTGAATACAAAGACAATGATATATCCCGTTATATTGCAATCGCGTTTGCTGACAACCAACGAGGTGGGAGAGCGTGATGAAATCTGTTTTGAAGGTCGTGCTATGGCTGCGCTACGTGAAGATGGAACGTGGTCAGTGCGCTACACTGATGCTGAAAATCATGGACAAACTGCTTTGCAAGGGTCTAATTCCTGGGTGTCAGTGTCGAGAGATGGCGATACAAAATCTCGCTTACTCTTCCGAGTTGGTGAGCGATTGGAGAGTGTCTATGTCACACCGCAAGGAGAATTTGATATGGCTACACAGACTACGCACATTGATCAACAAATTCAAGCAGACTTTTCAGAAGTAACGGTGGAATATGATCTGTTTCTTTCTGGAAAACGTGTTACCACTAACACACTAACCCTCACTTGGGCACCCCTTCCCACGAAATAATCCATCATAACCTAAATATTCTCTCTTATGACTACGATACAAGAATATGTTGCCGCCCATGAAGCGCGGTTTCTTGAAGAATTGTTTTCTCTCATTCGCATTCCAAGTATTAGTGCTCACCCAGAACGTAAAGGAGACATTGAGCGCTGTGCCGTTCGTTGGAAAGAATTGCTCACCGAAGCAGGTGCAGAGAATGTTGAAGTGATTCCTTCTGAAGGAAATCCATTTGTTTATGGAGAAAAAATTGTAGATCCTTCTGCGCCTACGGTGTTGGTGTATGGACACTATGACGTGATGCCTGCTGAACCGCTTGAACTTTGGTACTCCGATCCTTTTGAACCTGAAATTCGTGATGGTCACATTTGGGCGCGTGGGGCCGATGATGACAAAGGACAATCTTTTACGCAGGTGAAAGCCTTTGAATATTTAGTGAAGCACGACTTGTTGCGCCATAATGTAAAATTCATTCTTGAGGGAGAAGAAGAAATCGGTAGTCCATCGCTTGTCGGATTTTTGGAAGCCCATCGTGAACTGTTGCGCTGCGACATCATTTTGGTTAGTGATACTTCTATGCTTGCGGCCAACTTACCCTCTCTCACCACTGGACTTCGTGGCTTAGCTTACTGGCAAATAGAGGTGACAGGCCCTAATCGCGATTTGCACTCTGGACATTTTGGTGGGGCAGTGGCTAATCCTGCGCTAGCACTTTGTGAACTGCTTGCGAAAATGGTGGATGAACAAGGACGCATCACCATTCCTGGCTTCTACGACGATGTTGAAGAACTCTCTGCCGAAGAACGTGCCATGATAGCATCGATTCCTTTTGATGAAGAGGCTTACAAAAAGTCTATTGACGTTGAAGAGGTGCGTGGAGAACAAGGGTATTCTATCATCGAGCGCAATGCTTGTCGTCCAAGTTTTGACATTTGTGGTATGTGGAGCGGCTATCAAGGCGAGGGTTCCAAGACAGTGCTTCCTTCTAAAGCCTATGCTAAGGTAAGTTGCCGTCTTGTTCCTCATCAAAAGCACGAAAAAATTCAACAACTCTTCATTGATTATGTTGAAAGTCTTGCACCAAAATCTGTAAAAATCAAGGTAACCCCTATGCACGGTGGAGAAGGGTACATTTGTCCGATCACACTCCCTGCTTATAAAGCTGCAGAAGAAGGTTTTACCGATGCCTTTGGGAAGCGCCCCCTTGCGGTGCGTCGTGGTGGAAGCATCCCAATCATTAGTGAGTTTGAGCGAGTGCTCGGAGTGAAAACAATCTTGATGGGCTTCGGTCTTGAAAGTAATGCGATTCATTCTCCCAACGAAAACTTTAGTCTTGACATTTTTCGAAAAGCCATTGCCGCAGTTGCTGGGTTTCATCTCCATTATAAAGGTTAAGACCTATGCGTGCTACAAGGAGGACGTTGCTTAGCAAAGCAACTTCCTCCTTTGCTGCGCTTTAATTTCTCTATTTATATATGATATCTCCTCGAAGAGTTCTCAAAATCTTTAGCATTTGTATTTGTGTGGTGCTTATATTATTGGCACTACCCATCATCGCCGTTTATCTTCCTCCTGTACAGCGGTGGGCTGTGGAACGTGTTTCTGCTTCTTTGGAAGAATCCATGGGATTGACCATAAAAATGGATGATGTGAGGCTTACACCATTTCTCAACCTAAATGTGCAAGGAATGGTGGCGCAAGATGCGCAACGCGACACAGTGCTTTCTGCTGAGCAATTGCATCTTGATGTTGCCTTTTGGCCACTTCTGGATGGTAGAGCAGATGTTGAAGCTTTTAGTTTGCAGGGCGCACGCATCAATTCAAAAACGATAGTTCCCAATCTTGCAGTAAAAGGTAGTATCAAATCCTTTGTGGCTGAGGCAAAAGGAGCTGACTGGGAGCACAGTCTCTTTACACTTAATCGTGCGCATCTTGACGGAGCAGAACTTTCTGTTGCGCTTGCTGATACAGCCCAAAAAGACACCACTTCTCAACCTGTGGTTTGGGTCGTAGATGCGCAGGATATTCAGATTCAGCGTAGTAAATTACTTTTGACTATGCCTGGTGATAGTCTGCATCTTGCGGCTTCGTTGCAAGATGCCCGAATTACTAAGGGGCATTTTGATTTGGGAAAGAAAGATTTCCGCGTAAAATCTCTCGTTCTATCGCAAGGAGCAGCCAGCATGAATATGACTCGCCACTTACTTCCTAAAGATGCTCTTTTTGAACTCTCTGGAATAGATTGTAAAGTTTCCAACATCAACTATGATGCGGCAGGACGTTTCATGGCTAATCTGGAACATCTCTCTCTTCGCGAAGGACAACACGATTTCTATTTGACGCATCTAGGAGGAAAAATAGAAGGAGATACAACTTGGGTCAGTTTGCCCAATTTGCGTGTGGTGACGCCAAATTCTCAACTAAAAGCATCACTCACTGCCGATTTTTCTGCTTTTCAGCCAACTGGAAAGGGACGCTTCTCTTTGAAGGGACAAACAAGTATTGGAATGGTTGATGTGCTTGCTGTTCTAAAACCACACGTATCTGCAACTCAGTATCGTCAAATGGCAGAGATGAGTTGGAAGTTGATGGGAGGAAATCCTGTTGAGGTGCAAGTTACAGCTGAAGGAAATATGCGCCATCTCGCTGTACAGCGTGCTACACTGGGAGTGTCGGGTTTAGCACAAGTTGCATTGGACGGATTTGTTCGAAATGCGATGGATAAAGGTCGCAGTGGAACTTTCAATTTTTCATTCCGTTCTCAATCTTCTCAGCGCATCCGTCCTCTTCTTCCCCACGATTTAGCACAGACTTTCCAGCTTCCAGACGGACTCGCAGCCCTTGGACACTTACAGTTTGACGGAACTGACTATCGCACAAATGTAACATTGCAACATGCACAAGGACAGATATTTACGCGTGCAAAATTGAACACAGAAACGGAACGATATGATGTTGAGGTTGATGTGAACAAGTTTCCCCTTCATCATTTCCTCAAGGAGCAGCCCATAACCCCCTTCACAGGTAGTTTTGGGATTCACGGACAAGGTTTTTCACCGCTAGCAGTGCGTACTAACTTGCAAGCGTCAGCCAATATCCGCAGTTTGCGTTATGACCGCTATCCACTTGATGGCATTCAATTCAAAGCCTCTCTGAGAGGAACCCATACTTTAGTGAGTTTTTCTGCAAAAAATCCACTAATAGAGGGAAGAGGAAGCATAGACGCGCATCTCAATCAGCGTTATATGGCTGCAGTTGACGTGCAACTTGATAAACTCGATTTATGTCGTCTGACGGGTATGACCGACACGCTCACCTTTGGAG
>CAJPLH010000056.1 GCA_905371275.1 Prevotellaceae bacterium | reverse complement strand
CAGTTTAGCTTATAGCACTGAAATAATAGGAACGTCAGGATTTTCCGTTTAGAAAGTCCTGACGTTTTGTCTGTCCATAGAACTGTTGCAAAACTCGCTTTCGCAGCAACTCCGTTGGGGTATCATAAGGGAAAAATGGTATAGTTCAGAACAACTTGTAAGTATCTCAGTTGTAATAACCGATTTTTTGGGGGGGAATAAGCATTTTATAACCCTGCGAATGCCTTTTTTATTTCATTGAAAACCTTGACTGTATTACCAGATTCCTGACAACTTAAATAATAGATTTCGTCTTTTTTCGTGACAATCCGTATGAAACAAGTGTCAGAATGGGTAAACAACATTATATGTGAATCATCTTGGGTAATGAAATTGCCCAGGTTAGTGTGTTCTGCTGAGAAACCATTAGAGCGAAGTTTTATATTGGGCAAATCACTCTTTAGAGTAATCTCTTTAATTTCACTATATGATATACTTGTACCATATTGTCCTTTGATCACCAATTCGTCTTTATTCGTGACGACATCTAGGTCGCTAGTAGCTTGTTCTGAAACTGCCACCACCACTATCAATTGAAGTATAAAGGAAAATGATATAACGATGAGGACTGGTTTATTCACGTTGCTTTCTTTTGCGTTATGCCCCCCTTTTTTTCTACTATACGCATATATAAATCCTACAATAATGGTGACAGAAACGGACAAAGCAAATATTAGAATACTCTCCAAGTAAACGGCTATTATTCCGCAGATTAAGGTGATAATGCTGGCTATGACTATCACTCGACAGAGTAAATTGACCCACTTTGTTGCAGCGACAATATCATTGTCGAATTCTTCCACGTCGAATCCAGAAATTTTCTCGGGATGCTTCCTTATGAAATAAGCTACGATGAAACCTATTGCAACCACAAAGAGCAAAACTGCTAGTAAACAAATACTACTACTCATCATTCGTTTTTTGATTGTTTGTATCTGTCTAGTTCTTGTTCCACAAGAAAAAGGGAAACGTAAAAAACAACTAATTGAACACGTCCGAGCGAGAGTTGTTTCTCTTCACGCGACGGGTAGGTTGTCCAGGAGTCACTCTCATTATTTTCTTTTTAGGCGACACCACACTAGGAGCTTGCGGACGTTTATAACCCACTTCTGCCTGATCATATTCATATTCCTCTCCGTCAGTAGGTTGTCCTGGCAACACCTCATTCTCCTCGTTCGTGAAAATGTCATCCTCCCCAATCACTTCCGTTTCATTGTTCGTGTAGCGAATCACAACTTTCGTCAAATTCATATTGGTGGCCTCTTCTGGCACGGTGAATGAAGAATTACTCCATTTCATAGCCCGCCATAGATACTGTTTCACACTAAGCCCTGCTGCGCGGAACACCCCTGTTTTGAGCACTTCTTCATCATCGTCGGTCAATTGCCAGTGTATCACCATTTCCTTGATGGTGCGGGGGTCAAGGTTGAAGAAATTGCATCGAAAGGTAAGGTTGGGATTTTGATCCCAGTCCCAATTCAAGAAATAGCCGTGGGGAGCAGCGTTTTTCACCTTTTCCACACCCATTTCATATTGGAGTGAATTAAACTTCTCCACAAATTCTTGGGTGATTTCTTCTCTGGGTATGCTGTCTTTGAAAACCTCGCAGTGAAATTTGAAAGCATTACTGTTGCTCATCTCGCTAGGCATAGGAGCACCGTGTAATTTGGTAATCGTTTCTCCTATTTGAAAAGGTTCGCTGGTCAAGTAATAAATGAAATTTCCATCTAAACTCATCAGAAATACAGAGTCTTCCTCCGTTTCGATGCCACAATCATCGTAACTACAACTTAGTTTAGCACCGTTGGTCGGGACAAAATTAGCATTATGGCTGTTGAAATAATCCTTCTTTCGTTGCGCTTCACGTTCCTTCTCTCGACGCTCTTGCTCCAAGCGTTCCTGCTCTTGACGCAATTCCTCCTTACGTCTTTCCTCCGCCTCACGCTGACGTCTAGCCATTTCTGCGCGTCGTCTTTCTTCGCGCAATTCATTTTCTCGCACCTCATTGCGTTTTGCCATCTGCCTTCTACTTTCAAGAGTAGCCTTCGCAATGGCATCTTCCAAATCAGAACCCGAAAGGCGAGGCACATCTTTGTTGCGTTTCATCAAACGGACTTGTTCACGTGACAAAGTGATGGCAAAATTGCCCACTTCATTTACCACATAGAGCACTTCATTGTGTTTATCGTAGGCATACATTCTGTAGCTTCCTCTCACCTCTTCCACCTCACTGATGTTCGATTTCACGTAAAGTCCACTTTCATTTTTCACGTGATAATCAAAAGCCTTTCGTGAAGTCGAATTGCTAGCGTCAAAAGTTAGATTACCATCCACCTGTGCAAAAGCAATAGTAGTCCAAAGACTCACCAGCAACAGGCCTAAAAGAAGAATACAACGATGTTTCATAATTCTGTTATCTAGATTATCTGTTTATTTTGCAAAGTTACAAAAATCATAGCAAATAAACTTGCTATTCTAATTCGTTGCTTGAATAAAACCGAATATTCCTTTTGAAAAATAGTTTTCGTTATGCTATAAAGCAATACAGTCTCAGAGGAAAAGAAGGATTTTGGATTAGAGAATAGTAGAGTGGTGCAGACAATATGCCATTTGCACTGTGAGAAGATTATGTTGGAGTGTTTTTCGCCGTAAAAGTGGCGTTGAAATGAGGGGGCGCTTAGCGATGCGCCCCTATAAGTATATGCGGAGATATGGCCCCAAAGAGGGAAAAAATCGCGAAAAAGTGCACTTTAATTTTTGAAATCGTCTTATGTGATAGGTGGAGTTTGCAAAATTACAAGATATAGTGTTTGGCGTATGATAAACAGAAGGAGAAGTGCGAAGAACGCGCAAAAGTAGAAGGGAAGTTTCTCGCGCGTACGCGTAACGCGCACACGTCCTACAGCGATTTTGATTTTTTGCTGTCACAAGTGTCACTGTGAGTGTAGAAGACGGAAAGAAAATGGAGGGTAAAATGACCCATCAAAGGGGAATAATCCTATTTTTTCGGGCGTGTGAGAATTAGATTTTGGGGTGTTAAATTGGTATATTGTTAAAATATATCTAAGAGTGTAGCCTAATTTACTGAAAATTACTGTGTTACTAAGAATGGTGTGACACTTGTGACAGCAAAAATGATAAAACTCGCTGTAATGCGGGCGTACGCGTGCGCGCGAGAAGGATGATTATAGATATTTTTACAACTCAAATTCTCCATCTCCAGACATTCGTGCCGAAGCCCTGTTTTTTGATTTCGGATGGGTCGGAAGTAACTTCAAATCATTCCTCAAAAACGACACGTTGTTTTATGAAAAGTGACACGATGTTTTGTAGAAAACGACACGTTGTTTTATGAAAAGTGACACGTTGTTTTGTGGAAAACGACACGTTGTTTTGAGCGTAACCAGCACAAGATGTTGGATAGATTTGGCTTAGAATTTGCGGAAGACTAGGCGATGCTGCCCTGAGGTGAGTATCATCTCTTCGTCTGTGAGCAGTGCCACGCGATAGCCCATGGGAAGAGATGTGATACCGAAGCCAGAAAGGTCGGCCGGATGCGCCGCGTCGATGAGGATGTCTTGTTGGTGGTCGCGATTCATCAGATAACCCTTGGTGAGCACCAAACTGTCACCGCGATGTTCGAAACGCGCCACGACACCTCCCGAGTATTTCACAGCGGTGATGGGTGTTTGAGTGTACGATTTCAATTGCATCAAATCGAGTTGGAAAGACCAATATGTGCGTTCCGCTTTCACGGACACTCCATCGCGATCCATCAGTTGCCAGTGGCCGTCTAATTTGCCATTGCGTGGAAGTTTGTCGCAACCGCTCATTATGAAGAGAAGGGTGGTGAAGAAGAGCATAATTCCCCCACGAAGAAAGCGTGTAGAAGTAGGCAGAAGGCGGTGAAGTGCCGTCTTCACGAAAGCATTTGTGGAGAAATGCTTCAAAACGATAGCCGTCAAATTCATTTGCCAAACAATTTAAGTCCGAAACCCAGCATAAACCCTAGTCTGTTGCCCAGTCGAGAGCCGAAGTCTGCCCCCACGGCTGCCGTGGCAAAGCAACTTCCGTTGAATCTGTTGTAGGAGAATGCGCCCCCTTCCCAGCGTGCTTCGGCGAGCAAAGAATGTTGGTGTTGAATTTCATCGAAGGGTTGTGCATAGGTGCCCCAACTTTTTAGATGAGAATAGAGCAAGCGGTAGTGAAGTTGCGCAGAAGGTTCTCCGGCAATGCCCAAGTGTTGAGCGCGGAAACGGTTGGCTGCAAATATCAAACTTTTGTTGCCGTCATAGAGGGGTGAGGCGAAGAGCGCATTTCCCATCGACATACCATAGTGTTGCCATCCAGCATAAAGACCGTGGTTGTAGTAGTTGTCGATGCCGCTCACTTGGTCGGGGATTTCGCGTGTGTGGTCGTGATATACGGGGCCGCTTTGATAGTCCATCCTGAGCCATTCAGCGACAACTTTGCTCACCCATCGATTGCGGGGAAAGTTGATTTGCACTCCCAAGAGTCCGTCGAGCCATCCGTATTCGTCGAAAGCCTGGCTGTCATCTTCAAAAAAGTGGTCGTAATAGACACGCGTTTGCCAGTCACCTTTGGGACGAAATGTGAGTGCAGCGCGCCACGCACCGATGGTGTTGCCCGAAGCATTGGCATAGCCTTCGCCGTCAGTGGGGTCGCCACCGCCTTTGCCAATAAAGGCAAAGAGATAGTCAGAAGGTCGCTCTGGCATTTTGAGGGGCGTGGTGTTGTAGTGGTGAATGGTTCCTCCGAAGGTGTTGGCCATTTCCAAACCACCGATAAATTCCCAGCGTGAGTGGTCGGTGCCGATGCGCAGAAAGCCCGATTTTTCGTAGTATTTCACTTCAGTGGCAAAGCGTCCTCCCACAGGAGCCATACGGCGTTCTTGCCATCCTCCGTCTTGCAACCATCCGAAGGCCACGTGACCGCGCAACGCAAAAAGGCTCTTCTCCCCTCCGATGCGCCACCAGCGCGGAAGTTGCCACGAAATGGCTAGCGGTTGAGTGGCATTGCGACCTAGAGCGAAAGCCCCTGTGGAGAGTTCTGCATCGTTGAGCGGAGTGTCGTGGCTGCGCGTGCCAAAAGCAAATCGCGATAAACCTTTTTCGACAGAAAGCAATACGTCGAGGGCTCTGACATTGTTGTCCAGATTGCGGTTGGTCACGAGAGTTGCCCCGTAGTTGGCTTTCCATCCGTGGCCAATGTCAAGCGGACTTCCATAGACACCCACAGTGAATGTGGGTTGGTGTCCTTCTACACTCACAGCCCCCCAGCGATTGGCGGTGAACCAAAAAGGCTGATAGTTGCCTCCTCCGGCTGTGGCTAGCGTGCCGAGTTGCACCATAGTGGTGGAATCGGGTAGGGAAGGTCGCTCAAACTGTTGTGCAAAAGCAGCACTTGCAGTGGAGCAAAGCAGGAGGGACAACAATGAAGAACGAAGCGTGGTCATAGGAAATCTGTGAAGAGAAGTTGAGCCGCAGAACAACGAATTAGAAAATGTCGAAGAGAGAATTCACCTGATTGCGGAAGTTGGTGATTTGCTTTTGGAAAGGCTCAAGCGTGCGGAGCAGCATATTAGATTGCACCGATGATTTAGCCGGAGTGAGCAAAGCCTTCTCGTTGATGATGGCGCGCAAACCGGCAGGAATCAATTCCACATTGATGCGCGCTGTCGTTTCGTAGGGATCACCGTCGCAGTGGGCAGGTCCATCGGCAGTGCGCTCAATGCACAAACGGTTGGTGCGATAAGTCTTGACGTGTGAGTTGTTGGGCAAGGTGCGCTGGAAGAGTTGCATCGCCACAATGGGTGCTTCGAGCATACTGAAAGGTTGCAACACGATGACGTCCATGAGTCCGTCTTTCATCGAAGCATCAGGGGCAATGTAGGCATTGTTGCCATATTGCGAGGCGTTGGCGCAGGCAATAAGAAAAGCGTCAATTTCTTGCATTTCTCCTTCTTCTTCTCCTCCGATGTAGATGCGATAAGTTTCGGGTTTATAGCGCAGTCCGTCAGTGAGCGTCTTTTCCAAATAAGTTTTCAGTCCTCGAGTGCCCGCTTCAGCAAATTTCAAACTGATGAAAGCATCGAATCCCACTCCGCAGGTGCAGAAAAAGGGTTTATCGTTGATTAAACCGTAATCTAATTCTGTAACAACATTGGCATTGATGACGTCGAGTGCTTTTTCTATGTCCATAGGGATGAGCAGATGGCGCGCAAGTCCGTTGCCGCTTCCAGAGGGCACGATGGCAAGCGCGGTGTTGGTGTGAACAAGAGAGCGCGCCACCTCGTTGATGGTGCCATCTCCTCCTACTGCAACCACGATGTCGAACCCCTCCTCGGCAGCTTGGCGTGCAATCTCCACCGCGTGACCTGCATATTCCGTGTAGCGGATTTCGACAGCGAAACGTTGGGTGTCAATGCGTCGCTCAATGGCTTTGACCACTTTGCCTTTGCGAGTGGTGCCAGAAATGGGGTTGATGATGAAAAGAATGCGCTGAGCCATAGAAGAAATGGAATTGATGTATCTGCAAAGATAGTTGAAACTTTAGAGTTTGTGGGTAAAGAAGAGGATGAAAAACGATGAAAAAGCATTTTTTCATACAAATGTTGCACACTTGTTGGGATAAATGTGTAACTTTGCAACCCAATAGAAATAACGAAATAAGATGGAAGTACTGAAAAGTGGGTTCGTCTGATGCGAAATGCAAGTCGTAATGTCGCTTCAAAATTCACTTTCCTGTAGTCCGCTATGCACAAAACCAATGGATATTCTTCACGAACGCTTATCTAAGTTTACTCTCCCTGATGAGGTGAGAAAGCAAGGTCTTTATCCCTATTTCCGCGAAATCGAAGGGAAGCAAGGCACAGAAGTTGAAATGGACGGTCATCACGTCATTATGTTGGGTTCTAATGCCTACACAGGTTTGACGGGTGACGAACGTGTCATTGAGGCAGGTGTGCAGGCCATGCGCCGTTATGGTGCAGGCTGTGCGGGTAGCCGTTTCTTGAATGGTACGCTCGACCTTCATGTGGAATTGGAAAAAGAACTCGCTGAGTTTGTGGGTAAGGACGAAGCCCTCTGTTTCTCCACTGGATTTACGGTGAACAGTGGCGTGATTCCTGCACTCCTTGGTCCTCACGACTATGTGATTTGCGACGATCGCGACCACGCTTCTATCGTAGACGGACGCCGTTTGTCGATGGCAAAACAGTTGCGCTATAAGCACAACGATATGGAGGATTTGGAACGCAAACTCCAAAAGTGTGAAGAGAATGCCGTGAAACTCATCGTTGTGGATGGTGTTTTCTCTATGGAAGGTGACCTCTGCGATTTGCCCAAAATCATTGAACTCAAAAAGAAATATGGAGCTACGGTGATGGTGGATGAAGCACACGGTGTTGGTGTGTTTGGTCGCCAAGGTCGTGGTGTTTGCGACCACTTCGGACTCACCGATGATGTGGATCTCATCATGGGAACATTCTCTAAGAGTTTGGCTTCCATTGGTGGTTTTATCGCTGCCGACAGTGCCATCATTGACTATCTTCGTCACACAGCGCGCACCTACATTTTCTCTGCGTCTAACACTCCAGCCGCTACTGCATCTGCTTTGGAAGCCTTGCGCATCTTGAAGCGCGAACCCGAGCGTTTGGAAGCACTTTGGGAAGTGACGAACTATGCGCTGAAACGCTTCAAAGAAGAAGGTTTCGAAATTGGCGACACACAGAGTCCTATCATTCCGCTCTATGTGCGCGACCTCGAAAAGACGTTTGCAGCTACTGCAATGGCTTTTGAAGCAGGCGTGTTCATCAATCCTGTTGTTCCTCCTGCTTGTCATCCCACCGACACGTTGGTGCGCATTGCGCTGATGGCTAACCACACGCACGAACAAGTGGATCGTGCAGTGGCAGCGCTTGTAGGCGTGTTCCGCAAGTTGGAAATCATCAAATAAACTTTCCATACAATCTTGTGCAGCGTACTGAGGTGCGGCTGTGGAGCAAAGTTTTAGATGCTTGCTTTGCTTCTACGTCATATTAATTCAGTCGTTGCTTTCGACTGAATGGGGATATTTAAGAAGTTCACAACACAACATACGTTTTCTTGTGCCTTTTCAATGGCGCGCTGACGAAAACGAACAGGTTTGTTTTATTGTTCATAATGTGCTCTAACCACTTCGAAGAGGAAGTGGCTAGAGCACTTTCTTTTTGTAGAAATCTTCTTACAAATGGCAGATGATAGAGTAGAGGGAAGAGTGAATTTTTCCGTGCGCGTTTGTGGTTATTTTGCGCAGTTAGAACATACAAAACAGCGTAGTTTCGCAAGTCGTCTTTGCAATTAGGGTTGTTTTGTTTGTCATTGTGCTTAAAAAATCGTATATTTGCCCCTAGAAAAGGGTAATTATGCGACATACATCGGGTTCTTTTGGAAAAAAAGAGCGCGAAGTTGTTCAAACAGATTGCTCCATTAACCCATATTTCTCCTTATCCCTCATCGAGCTTCGTATAGCAGTTTTTCGATTCTCATGGCAAACTCCACCCAACTTCTCAATCTCGCAGCTGACAACATCCGCACACTCGCAGTAAGCATGGTAGAACGTGCTAAATCTGGTCACCCTGGTGGTGCAATGGGCGGTGCTGATTTTATCAATGTACTTTTTAGCGAATTTCTGATTTTCGATCCTGAACGTCCCGCATGGGAGTGTCGCGACAGATTTTTCCTCGATCCAGGACATATGTCGCCAATGCTTTATGCGCAACTTGCACTCATCGGACGTTATTCTATCGATGAACTCAAAGAATTTCGTCAATGGGGTTCGGCTACTCCTGGTCACCCTGAAGTGAACTTTGAACGCGGCATTGAGAATACAAGTGGTCCGCTTGGACAAGGTCATACTTTTGCTGTTGGTGCTGCAATTGCGGCTAAGGCTCTCTATGCTCGCACTGGCAACAAGGGTTTCCAAAGGGAACGCATCTATGCTTATATTTCAGACGGCGGTGTGCAAGAAGAAATTTCTCAAGGTGCAGGTCGTATGGCAGGACATCTTGGTTTGGACAACCTCATCATGTTCTTCGATGCTAATGAGATTCAACTTTCTACTCCCACAGCGAATGTGATTTCAGAAGACACTGCGATGAAGTATCGCGCTTGGAACTGGAATGTGCTGGAAATTGATGGTAATGATCCCGAGCAAATTCGTGAAGCGCTTCGTGCTGCCAACGAAGAAGATGCGCGTCCAACGCTGATTATTGGTCACACCGTTATGGGTAAGGGATGCCGTCAAGCCGATGGTTCTAGTTATGAGTGCGACTGCCGCACCCACGGAGCACCCCTCGGTGGCGATGCTTACCTCAACACTGTGCGCAATCTGGGAGCCGATCCTGAAAATCCTTTCGTGATTCGTCCCGAAGTCGCAGAACTCTATGCAAATCGCAAAGAAGAACTCAAGCAGATTGTTGCTGCGCGTCATAAGGAAGAGAAAGCTTGGGCTGCTGAAAATCCTGAAAAAGCAGAACTCCTGGCAAACTGGTGGGCGCAACGCTTGCCTGAAATGCCTTGGAAAGATTTGCAACAGAAGAACAATGGTCCCACTCGTAATGCTTCTGCAGAGTGCTTAGCGATGCTTTCTGAACACATGGGTAATATGATTGTTTCATCTGCCGATTTGTGTAATTCAGATAAGACCGACGGTTTCTTGCGTCATACCACAGAAATCAAACGCGACGATTTCTCTGGCGGTTTCCTCCAAGCAGGGGTGAGCGAATTGACTATGGCGTGCATCTGCATTGGTATTGCACTACACGGAGGTATGCAAACTGCGATGGGTACCTTCTTTGTGTTCTCCGACTACATGAAACCCGCTATCCGCATGGCGGCTCTGATGGAACTCCCCGTGAAGTTTGTGTGGAGCCACGATGCTTTCCGTGTTGGTGAAGATGGACCTACGCATGAACCTGTGGAACAAGAAGCACAGATTCGTTTGATGGAGAAACTCCAAAACCATTCTGGTCGCGACTCTGTGCGCGTGTTGCGTCCTGCCGATGTGCACGAAACGACTGTGTGCTGGCAGATGGCAATGGAAAATCTTGACACACCAACGGCTTTGATTTTTAGCCGTCAAAACGTGAAAGATTTACCCGAAAACACCAATTACGAAGGAGCGCGTCGTGGTGCTTACACCGTCATCAGCGAAGAAAATCCCGATGTGATTTTGGTGGCAAGCGGTTCAGAAGTTTCTACTTTGGTGGCTGCTCGTGAATTGCTTTTGGCAGAAGGCATCCACGCTAACGTGGTGAGCTGTCCTTCAGAACAACTTTTCCGTCACCAAGATGAGGCTTATCGCGAAAGTGTAATCCCAACTGCCGCTAAGAAATTCTTCTTGACTGCTGGTCTTCCCGTAGTCTTTGAAACACTTTCTGCTGGCAATGGTCGCATCTATGGTTTGAATCATTTCGGACATAGTGCACCTTTCACCGTTCTTGACGAAAAGTTCGGTTTCACCGCTGAAAATATCTTCGGAGAAGTGAAGAACTATCTCGGTCGATAACCCATAGAAGCGAGCAGAAATGAGTAACACCTTGGAAAAAGGTGCTCATTTCTGCTCGTTGCTTTCAATGTATATTCTAGCGCAAAAGAAATAGACGAATGATTTTGCGCGTTATTCACGATAAAATCTCGGATACAATGACTAAAATTGGTTTGGCTTCTGATCATGCCGGCTACGAATTGAAGACCTTTGTAAAACAATATCTCGATGAGCACCAAATAGAATATGTGGATTACGGCACGCACAGTGAAGCCTCTTGTGACTATCCCGATTACGCACACGCTTTAGCAGATGGTTTAGCAAAAGGCGATTGCACACAAGGCATAGCCATTTGCGGTAGCGGTGAAGGCATCTCAATGACGCTCAACAAACACCAGCACATCCGTGCTGCATTGGTGTGGATGCCCGAAATTGCACACATGACACGCTTGCACAACGACGCAAATGTATTGGTGATGCCTGGTAGATACATTGACACCACCACCGCCGCTG
>CAJPLH010000055.1 GCA_905371275.1 Prevotellaceae bacterium | reverse complement strand
ATTTGCGAAGAAATATCCCGGTTATCGCAGGTGTTGTTGCATCGACTCCGATGAGAAACGCGGGAAAGCCTTGCAACTCACGGCAATAGAAGATGTGTGGGGAGTGGGACGGAAAACTTTTGCCAAATTAACTGCTGGAGGAGTGAAGACGGCTCACGACTTTGCGCAATGGGGAGTGACTCGGGTGAGAAATTGTTTTCACAAACTCGGGGAACAAACTTGGCGCGAACTCAACGGCGAGCATATTTTAGACCTCGAAACACCTGCTGCACGACAAAGTTTGCAGCACACCCGCACTTTCAAACATCCCATCACCGATGCAGCAACCTTGCACAGTCTTTTGGTAGACTTTGCCGTGCAAGTGGGCATAAAGTTGCGCAAAGAACGCTCTGCCGCCTTGCAGATTTGTGTATTTGTGGCGACCGACCGGTTTTCCACCCAACAACCTTATGTGAGTCGCCTTGCCTATCATCGTTTTGAAGTGGCCACTGCCGATGCGCGCGAATTGCCAGCAGCCGTAGGCGAATGTCTCAGTTCGTTGCAACTAAACGGATTGCCCGTGAAGCGCGCTGGAGTGGGTGCTTCGCTCATTGAGCACAACGCAGTGCAAGGGGATTTGTTTGACATCATCGACCGCGACAAACAGCAACGTCTCCAAGCTGTGGTGGACAATCTGCATGCTGTGATAGGAGAACACTCCTTGCGTTTGGCTTCGCAAAGTGACCCCTCTTCCGTGGTGGCTTCTGCGCATCGTTCCCCACACTACACCACGCGCTTGAGCGATGTGATAGAGGTGAAATGAGATTGTACTTACAAAATCGAAGTGCAAGAAAATTGTTCGTAAACCTATATATATGCGCGGAATTTATTACCTTTGTCCTATAATTTTCAGAAAACCTCAATGAAAACAACCTTATTATCAACTTTATTGGCTTGTGCTTTGTTTGGCACATCTCAAGCACAAGCTCAACAGTTTGTCAATCTGACTCCCACTCCTAAGGAGATGCGTGTGGAAAATGGGACTTACCGTCTGCCTGCACAATTCACTATTGGAGGTGCGCAAATCTCCGATAGTATCAAAAGTGAAGTCAATAAGTTTATTGGCGACTTCAACAAATCTGCCAGCGGTTGTACGGCTTCTTTTTCCAACAAAAAAGAAGGTGTGGCAATAGAATTGGTGCATAATAAGGCACTTTATGCTACACTTGGACAAGAGGGCTACAAACTATCGGTGAGCACTAACGGCATTCGACTAGAAAGTGCCACCACAACAGGTTTCTTCTATGGTTTGACCAGTTTGAAAAAGCTGCTTCCTGCTTGTGTGGCTGCCGGAGTGAAGGACGAAAAAGTGACCACATACGAATTGCCTTTGGTGCAAATCACCGACAGACCTCGATTCCCTTATCGCGGTTTTATGCTCGATGTGGCGCGCCACTTCTTCAGTGTGCAAGAGGTGAAGAAGATGCTCGATGTGATGGCGATTTACAAACTCAATAAGTTCCATTTTCACTTGACAGAAGACCAAGGTTGGCGTTGGGAAGTGAAGAAATATCCCAAACTCACCAAGGTGGGTGCGGTGGCTTCCAACACCTATGTGACGTCAATGGAGCACGGTGCTTACTGGACAAACCAACAATATGGTCCCTATTTCTATACTCGTGAGGAATTGAAAGAAATCGTAGCGTATGCCGCTGCAAAGCACATTGAGGTCATTCCCGAAATAGATATGCCTGGTCACTTCTCCGCAGCGATGGCTGCTTATCCCGAGTTTTCGTGCAATCCCGATGGAGTGCACCGCGTGGAAACCTGGGGTGGTGTCTTCACCGATGTGTTGAACGTGGCAAATCCTAAGGCAGTGCGCTTCGTGAAAGACATTCTCGATGAGTTGATGGCGATTTTCCCCTCAAAAAATGTGCACATCGGGGGGGATGAATGCCCCACCACGGCTTGGGAACACAATGCAGAGTGTCAAGCGATGTACAAGAAATTAAATCTCACGAGTTATCGCCAGTTGCAAACGCATTTCATCGCAGAGATTACGGATTATCTGAAAAGCAAAGGACGCAAAATTTCGGTGTGGAACGAGACCGTGACAGAAAAGGGGGCGGATCTCCAACTGATGAAGAAGACCGGCGCAACGGTGTATTGCTGGGTGCCTGCTCGCGAGGGCGCGAAGATAGCCAATAGTTTGGGACTTCCTAGCATCTACACGGTTTATGGTCCTTATTATATCAACCGCGCACCTCGCAAGGATGGTTGGATGAAGACACTCCCCGGCAATGGTAGCGATCATCTCAAAGCGACTTATGAGGAACAACCCACAGACTTCTCACACTCCATCGGTGTGCAAGGCACGTTCTGGACAGAACACGTGGCGACTCCCGATGTGATGGAGTTCCTCGCTTTGCCTCGTTTGATTGCCGTAGGTGAAGCCGGTTGGTCACCTCAATCAAAGAAGAATTTCAACTCGTTTGTGCAGCGCATGCGCGCCGACACAACGATGTTGAACTATGGTGGGTACAGCTACGACCGTGCTTATCTTAGTGAAAATAAGACTTCTACAATGGGTACTCCCACAGTGGATGCTCCTGCCGTGCTCCCCAAGAATGGACAAATCTATGTGGTGCGCAACACGGTGGAAGGATATGCTGGTGCGATGCTCGTTGATGATGGACAGCAACAAGGACTTATTCACAGCAACACTGGACAAAACTCCAATAACGGTTGGGTAGTGGTGAACGCTTCTGCCTTCGATACCAAAGGAGGAACGATGACCGTGCAGCTGCGCAACGTGACGACTCAGCGTTTTGTGGGACAACCTGAAACACAAAAGGTGGAACGCTTCGGATTCCCCGTGACGATGTCGAAGACTCCTGTGAAGATCACCCTCACTTATGCTCCTAAAACGAAGGATTTCACCCTCGCTTCGGGTGGTAAATTCCTCTTCCCGGTGTCGGCTTCTGCTCCTCAATTACAAGGTCGCGTGTCTTCGGGTAGCGGTGTAGGCGGTGACAATGCCGTACGTCCGCAAGGCACAGGATGGGATTTTGTTCCTGCTCGTGCGGTGACTTATCGTTGTGTCACGACTGATGGCAAGGAATTGCAAACCATCACGGAATATCTGCCCACCGATGCCACGCAAGTGACGGTGCCTCAGTTCAAAGGATACAAGGTGAAAGGGGAAGTTCCCCAACTCCAACAAGGCAACGAAGCGCAAACCTTCACGATTGTCTACAAAAAGTCGAAGCACCTGGTTTTTCTAGACGCCATCAATGACGACGGCACGTTGTTGGCACAAGATACTATTGCCGTACCCGTGGGGGAGAGCGTGGTGATTCGCGCCCCCAAAATCGACTTTTTCAGTCTGAAAGATTTCCCTGAAGAGGGAATCCAACTGACGCCTACAGACGATGTGCATCGCACTATTGTCTACACTACTTCAGCGTTGCTCGGTGTGAAAGCCGTGGCAACTCCGCTGAAAGAATTGAAAGATGGACAGCAGGTACTCATTTATGACTTCTCCACCAAAGACCCTAATCGTGCTGGTTTCCGCAATGTGGCAAGCATCTCTGGCAGAGTGTTGCAAGGCGGTCTCAACAATGGGGAAGCCTCACCGCAGTTTGTGTGGAAGGTGCAGAAGAAAGGCAGTCGCTGGCAGTTTTTTCATCCAGCCACAGGATTGTTTATGCCTGCGCTTAAGCAGAGTCAAGAAGTGATTGTCGCCAAAGAAGCCGGACTATTCAGTGCCACTCGCAATGCTGACGGCACGTGGAAGGTGCAAGGCACGAACGGCCAATACTGGGATGGGGTAGAAGGAGGAATGACAGGTTGGCACACCTATGGTCATCCCTATCAATTCTACACTTTTGTGGCAGCTCCCTACTTCCGTGTCACGGTGCGCTATGTGGATACGGCAGGGAAAAGCGTTCTACCCACTGAGCAAAGCATCGTACCTGCTGGAAGTGAGGTGACGGTTGTGGCTCCCGAACTCAAAAGTTTGAAGTGGAAAGAAAACACCACAACGCTAAGCGATCTTCACCGCATAGATGCGCACGGAGAAATCACCGTGGTGTATGAGAAAGCCACCGGCATCAGCGCAATTCCCTCATCACCTTCTTCAACACATACATTGTCCACTTACGATCTTCAAGGTCGCCGTGTGGAAGAGGCTCACCACGGTCTGTTCATCGTCAATGGTCATAAATTGTTGAAGCCTTGAACTCAAATAGGTCATTATATCCTGAACATTTTTCATTGGCTTGTTGAGCATATGGTTGATTGTGAGTTCAAAGGCGTAGCGGGCTAAGTTGAGAACAAACGAGAAATAAGATGCCAACAAAAAAATGAAAGATGACAGGAAGTCGTCTTTTCCATTGCCACTAGCATTGTATAGTCTAACGACCGATTGGTGTTTAGGAATAAGTGTTCCTTTGCTTCCTAGCATCAAGGAGTAGGAGAAACACGTAGATAGAATCGTTCTTCGATGCCGTTCTATAAATATATGGGTTGGTAGATGTTAAAAATGCGCGGGTTGAGTGATAAAATCTGTTGTAACGTTTGTGAAGAGCGCAAACAGTCATCGTTTCGTGCATTTCTTTGGCCACAATGACTCATAGTAGATTTCCTCCTCGCGCGCACGAGCGCGCGCCTTCCAACAGCAATTTAGTTTTTTTGCTGTCACAAGTGTCACACTAGGGGACGAAAAAGGAGGGAGAGAAGAACGAACATCAGGGAAAACAGAAGGGATGAAAAGCTTGTTTTTCGCTTTTGTTCTATCAAAAAATGAAGGGAGAAATCAATTGAATGTTAAAATATATCTATATGGATTGCAATGGGCTGAAATATAGTAAGTTGTAAAAATAGTGTGACACTTGTGACAGCAAAAACAATAAAACTCCTGTACTGCGCGCGTACGCGTACGCGCGAGAGAGATGGATTATAGGTCTTTTCACAATTCAGATTCACTATTTTCGATGGGGGATTCTTGGGAGTTCAATTTTACCTCCTGTGTTAGTAAAAAACGACGTGTCGTTTTATGGAAAGTGACGTGTCGTTTTATGGAAAACGACGTGTTGTTTTATGGGAAATGACGTGTCGTTTTATGGAAAGTGACGTGTTGTTTTATGGAAAACGACGTGTTGTTTTATGGGAAATGACGTGTCGTTTTAGGTCAATAGGTCAAATTGCAGGCTGAGATACCGTGTAAAGTGTTGAATATGTTACCTTTGCATAAGGTTCAAAATCTCAAAACAAGGTGTTATGAAAGAGTAAATGCCCTTGTTGTGACTCAACACAGACAAAGTACCATCAAAATTTCCTGCAATTTGACCTATACGCCGAAATTTATTGTTATATTTGCATTGTCTTTAACTATTAACCAACGTAAGCCCATGAAACGCTTTCTTTTTCTCCCTTTGTGGCTGATTTTATGCTGCTACTGTTGCATTTGCAATGCGCAAACTTCCTTACCTACCAATGCGATTAAGATAGGAAAATGTGTGGTACGAGGTAAAGTGCCTGCAATGCTCGCCATGAAGTCAAGTTTAACCGTGGTGTGTAACAATTTCTTTGTCTCTAATGCTGACATTTATGATTTAAGTATTGACGCTGAGGGCAATGTAAGTGGAGAGGTTCCTATACATTCGCTTTATGCGCATGCTGGTGTGTTGCTAAATGTAGATGATACCCAGAAACAAGAGATAGTTTTGCTTTCGCAAAATGATACTTTGAGAGTTTGGGTAGATAATCAAAAGAAATTGAAGGTAGAGGGGGCAAGATGTTCTTCTGTTTTTAAGGGTCTCGATTGGTTGGACTTTGTGGATGGTGGTAGTAGATACCTTCCCAGAAAGGAGTCAAGAGTGATTGCTAAGTTCCCTGTTAAAAAGATAAGTGAGTATCCTTCTGCAACTACTGTTGAAGATAGGAAGATTCTCGTGAACAAGTTGAAGATTAACTATTATGCTCATCTGTTGGATGAAATGCAAGTTCGAAAGGTTATACCACCTATTAGTGCTTATGCTTTTCTCAACGACATTGTTTTTGACGACAAAATCCTCTATTTCTCACCTGGCACTGAACATCTACTCGGTTTTCTTTTAGATGATAAATCACTGAAAATTCCAAGTATAGGCGATACTCCGATTCCGGAATGGAAAGAAAAATTGCGTCGTCGATTGGCTAAAATTCCCTACAAGCCAAACGAACTGTTTTGTGACTTGATGGCATTTAGCAATTACTATTTTCAATTGGTGAATGGTGAACCATTAACTGCACAACAACTACAGAATATCCATACCGGATTTTCGAGCGGAGAATGGGATAAACTCTTGTTGTTGTATCACGAACAAGAGGTAAAAACGCAAGCACGAAGTGGACACTTCGTGAACTGTGCAGATAAAGGGCAACCCCAAACTATGGAAGAGATATTGGCACAGCACAAGGGAAAGCCTGTGATTGTTGATTTCTGGTATGGTGCTTGTGGACCTTGTGCCACAATGAGTAAACTTCTCTATAAAGTGCTTGCAGAAAAGGGTTTTGAGAATGTGGAACTCCTAGACATGACAAGTCCGAGTCTGACGAGGATGGAAGATTGGAAATATATGAAAGGAAAGCACGGAGGTTGGCACTACATGCTGAAAGATGCGGAATTAGAGCGCGTCATGAAGCAACAACAAGCAGAGGGTTTCCCCACTTTGATGTTCTATGACAAATCTCATCAACTGGTGAAAACAAAAGTAGGACAGATGAGTGAAGAGGAATTGCGAAGTATTGTGCAACAAATAGTACGATGATGTGCCGAGACCTCTAAATCGTAAGAAAATGCCCCACTTGCCATAGCAGCAAGTGGGGCAAACTTATTCAAGAATGTAAGTGGATTACTTTTCAGTGGCAGGAGCCTTGTCAATCAAGTCGAGGAATTGATCGAGCTTAGGTGTGATGATGATCTGCGTGCGGCGGTTGCGTTGACGACCAAGTTCGGTGTCGTTGGTAGCCACAGGATTGTATTGACCACGACCGGCTGCCGAGAGACGGTTTGGCGCGATGCCGTAGTCGTTTTGCAACACTTGAACCACACTAGATGCACGAAGGGCTGAGAGGTCCCAGTTGTTGCGAATGTTGGGGCGAGTGATGGGCACATCGTCGGTGTTACCTTCTACCAATACTTCAAAGTCCTTGTAATCGCTGAGGATTTTAGCAATCTTGGAGAGGGTAGTCTTTGCACGGTCGTTCACTTCGTAGGAACCCGAGCGATAGAGCATATTGTCGGCAAGCGATACATAAACCACGCCCTTGAGCACTTTGACATCCACCTCTTGGAGTTCGTCGCGAGAGAGGGAACGAGTGAGGTTGTTGGTGAGTACAAGGTTGAGCGAATCACTCTTGGTCTTGGCTTCAACCAATTGTTTGATATATTTGTTGGAAGCGTTGATTTCGTCAACGAGCTTAGAGATGTTGATGCTACCTTGATTGTTTTGCACCAAACTTTTGTCGAGTGCACCTTGGAGGGCTGCAAGTTGTCGCTTGAGTCCTTCGTTTTCACGTTGAGCGTCTGAGAGGCGGTCTTCTAAGCTCTTGCCGTGCGTGCGCGCAGTGGCAAGATCGACTTGCGATTGGTTGTAAAGACCTTGGAGATTGGTGTAGTCGCCTTGGAGTTGTTGGAATTCCTTTTTGCTAACGCAGCTCCCCATAGAAATTACTGCACCGAGGAATGCTGCATAGAGAAAAATCTTTTTCATATGCGTTGGGATATTTATCGATGCTTGGAGAAAAGCACCGTGTTGTACGAGGGCAAAGGTAAGATATGTCAGTGAGATGACCAAAATAATCTGCTTTATTTGGCAATTTGACGAAGAAATCAAGGCTTTTTATTGGAAATGCCATTCAAATTTAGGTCTTTTGTAGCAGTTTTCTGTCTCAGAAATGAGCATACAAAGCCAGAAAAACAAAGAAACTTGCTTTTTTCAGCGGTTTACTAGCAAAGAATTTGGTGGAAAGAGGGGAATTTGCTAACTTTGGGTGTCGAAATAAAGATATAAATAAGGCATAACTGACGTTGTCAATGCGTTTGATGACGGAGAGTTCTCCTAAATAATCCAGATACAATGGTAAGAAATTTGATAATGGCTGGTGCGCTAGCTTTTTCTTCACTGATGACTTTTGCACACGACACGGATTTTGAGCGTCTGCCCGTGCCTAGCACTCCTTGGGTGGAAATGGTTTATGCTCCCACAATGACGACTTTTCAGCTCTGGGCACCTACTGCCGAGAAAGTGCGTTTGCGCTTGTATAAGGATGGCAACGAAGGAAAGGCGTGGAAGACGCTAAGTTTGGCTAAAGGCTCGGACGGCACTTGGGCTAAGCAGATGAAAGGTGACTTGAAAGGGACATTTTATACCTTTGAAGTGAAAGTAGATGGTAAGTGGCGCGGAGAAACTCCCGGTGTCAACGCAAGAGCGGTGGGAGTGAATGGTAAACGCGCTGCTGTGATTGACTTGAAAGATACGAATCCTGTGGGGTGGGAGTTTGACAAACCGACCTACAGATTGTTTGAAAGTGGCGCCATCTATGAGATGCATCACCGAGATTTTAGTATGAGCGATCAGGCTAATTTCAAATATCGCGGCAAATTTCTCGCTTTGACAGAGAAAGGAGTGAAGACTTTGCAAGGAAGTCCAGCTGGGTTGGATCATTTGAAGCAATTGGGCATTTCTTATGTGCATATTTTGCCTTCGTTCGATTATGCTTCTGTGGATGAAACGAAATTGGATGTTCCGCAATATAACTGGGGATACGATCCGCTAAACTATAATGTGCCGGAGGGATCTTATTCCACCAATCCTTATCAACCTGAAGTGCGCATTCGTGAGTTCAAACAAATGGTGCAGTCTCTGCACGAAGCGGGTTTGAAGGTGGTGCTCGATGTGGTGTACAACCATACCTTCAACACAGAGGGCTCCAACTTTGAGCGCACGGTTCCGGGCTATTTCTTTCGTCATAAAGCTGATGGAAGTTTGTGTGATGCTTCGGGATGCGGCAACGAAACGGCTTCTGAACGTGCTATGATGCGCAAATTTATGGTGGAGAGTGTGGAGTATTGGATGAGAGAGTATCACATCGATGGCTTCCGCTTCGACCTTATGGGGATTCACGACATTGAAACGATGCGCAGTATCCGCAAGGCGGCTGAGAGAATAAATCCTAAGGTGCTGATCTACGGTGAAGGTTGGGCTGCTGGTACTCCTGCTTTGCCTGCTGGTGATGCAGCGATGAAGGCAGAGGTGCATCGTATGCCTGGAATTGCAGCTTTTAGTGACGAATTGCGTGATGCGCTGCGCGGTCCTTTCAGTAATGACAAACAGCCGGCTATGCTTGCTGGTTTGACTGGCAACAAAGAGAGTGTGAAAATGGGTATCGTTGGTGGTATCCCTCACCCACAAGTGGATTACAATAAGGTGAACTATTCTAAGAATGCGTGGGCTGAGCAACCGCATCAATTGATTACTTACGTGTCGTGTCACGATGATATGTGTTTGAACGACCGTATAAAGAATTCGATTCCCAATCTTTGTGAAGAAGAATTGGTGCGTTTGAACCTTTTGGCGCAGACCTTAGTGTTCACTTCGCAAGGTGTGCCTTTCATTCAGGCTGGTGAAGAGCTGTTCCGCGACAAGAAGATGGTGCATAATTCCTTTAAATCGCCTGATTCTATTAACGCCATTGATTGGAGTCGTCGTGATTCGCACAAAGAGGTCTATGAGTATTATCGTGCATTGATGCAACTGCGCAGTGCAGACTTAGCTTTTAGTCTGGGTGATGCGCAAAAGGTGCGTGAGTATGTCAGTTTCTTGCCTTCTTCAGAGACGTCTGTTGTTTTCCGCATCAAGGGTAAGAGTTTGTATGAACGTCACGAACTAGATTACGTTGTTGCCGTCAATTTGGGTGACCAACCAGAAACAGTGTCGCTCCCTAGCAATGACTATAAACTAGTGCTGGGGCTTGGCGTTGATGCTCGCTGCAATGTGGTGGATTCTAATGTTATTCAGCGTTCTGACAATGGCGAAACAGTGCCTCAACGCTTTGTGATTCCTGCGAAGTCTGCTGCTGTGTTGTGTCCCTACACGATTGAACGTATGGCAAGTAACTAATGGCTTGTCTATAAATAAGGCTCCTCCTTGTTCGATGGAATAAGGAGGAGCCTTTGTTTGATAGTGTCCAAAATTTGTGTGTAAGCTCCAAAGTTCTTATTTGGGGCTTTGTCCGAAATTGTTCGACAAGAGGAATGTCGTTTCTGCCATTGGAGAAATCTGTTTTATAACAGAGAACTTTCTCAACGGAGAAATTTAATTTCTTAACGGAGCAACAGTGTTAGTTGCTTTGTTCTTGACGAACGGGAACATTGTCGCCCACAAATTCGTAGGTGAAATTGGCACCGCGGTGAGAAGGGAACTGGCTGCGGTTATCAACGTCTTGTCTGTTTCTAAGGTGCTCAATGATGCGATCGTAGCAGTCTTTTGCAGAAACCGCACGAACGTAGGCCGCAAAAAGAGTGTCGCGGTATTGGAATTTTTGTGTGCCAGGAATGAGAATAACGCGTTTGAAGTTAATTCTCCCTAGATACCAACCAATTCTTTCTTCTTCAAATTGAGCATTGCGACTGTCCTTCGGACGCGAGATAGGTGTGCTGTAGTTGCCCTGTGGTGAGTTCGCATTTTTGTTGTTAGCCTTAAATTCTTCGAGACTGTTGGCTGTTGTTTTGATGAGAATGAAATAAATGTTCGGACGCACCTTTTGTCGCTTGGGATAAGGGATGTCGCTGTTGATGTATGCAGTGATTTCTTCAATAAGTCGGTCGTCTACATTGATATCTTGCAGCGAAGCGAGAAAACTAAAAAGCTCATCAAGACTGTGAACTACGATTTCGTTGTCAAAATAGCGAGCGTAGATGTTCATAATTTGGGGTGATAATGTGTTATTGTGGTAGGTTTTTCTCAATGACAAAGAATATCTGCTGGATTAGAAGTCGAGTGTTGTGTCGAGTCGCGAAATTGCAGATTATCGCAGATTATCTCGAGGTATTGTGTCGTGTAGTGCCGTACAGGCTTGCGCAGATAATAGGAGAAAATGTTCTATATCATTAGAGCATATAAAGATAAAAGCGAACTGCTTTGGGCAATTCGCTTAGAGCGGAAAACGAGACTCGAACTCGCGACCCCAACCTTGGCAAGGTTGTGCTCT
>CAJPLH010000054.1 GCA_905371275.1 Prevotellaceae bacterium | reverse complement strand
GATTAATATTCGTCTTCGTTGAAGAGGAAGTCTTCTTTGGTGGGATAATCAGGCCAAACGTCTTCGATGGTCTCAAAAATCTCACCTTCGTCTTCAAGTTCATTGAGATTTTCTACTACTTCCATAGGCGCGCCCGAACGCATCGCATAGTCAATGAGTTCTTCCTTGGTGGCTGGCCAAGGTGCGTCTTCAAGTTTTGAAGCCAATTCCAAAGTCCAATACATATCTGTCGAAATTGATGAAATAATTTAGAGCGCAAAGTTAGCAAATCTTTCCGTATATCCAAATTTTTGTACCACTATTTTCATCAGCACTCCATTTTCTTGTGGACAACAGTCTATTTTACTAGTCGTTGCGCAGTGAGAGAGGATTAGAAATAGTTGACGACATAGTGTTGTCGTTGCAATTTGGGATAGTGAAAAGCCACTCCGAAGCGGTGCAAGTCGAAAGAGACGGTGCACCATTCCGACTGCTGGAGGGTTTGCCACGCCGTTGTGCGTGTGGGAGCATCGTGAGGAGAGAGCAACACCCAAACTGCGGTGGGGTGCAAGTCCGGCAAATTGTTGGTGGTTGGTGAGGAGAGAATACCCTTATGGTTGGGTTCAGAGAGAAGACTAAGTGTTGAGTCATCGGGGCTTTCGGCTGCCATCCACAACACAAAGTCGAAATGGGGTGGTGTGTTTGTGTGTTGCGCAATATATTGCTGCACGGCTTGATTGTCCGACAACAGAACAATCTGTGCCGATGGACGCGCCGCTTGGAGGTAGTTCTTTTCTCGGTCCAGCCCTTGTCCCACCATCAAAATACATTTTGCGCGGCAGTGATTGGCCATGCGAAAGAGCAAACGTGCGTCTTTGATGGAAAGCACTCCCGACCATTGTTTGTGCTGTTGAGACAGTGGTGCATAGGCATAGTATTGCGCCTGCTGATTGTAGACCACATCGGTGATCCACTCAAAGGCAAAGGGGGAGTGGACACCGTAGCCTCGGCGTTGTGGGAAACGACGAAACCAACGAAGTATGCGGGGAAATAGACGATAGGAGGGCAACATAGTGAGAGATATTGCTAAAGCCTGATGCTCATTGGGCAATTATTTGAGATGCGCACGTATTTAGATGTGCCCGCGAGAAATGTCTGTGGATTTTTCGCGCACGAGTTGCACCGCTTTGTCGCGTTCTGCAAATGCACCTTCAGCCACTTTGCAATCTTCAGGCAGATAGACGGTTTTTAGTTTGGGACAGCGCTCGAAAGCGTAAGCTTCGATGACCTTTGTGCCAGAGGGAATGTGCACCGTTTCCAATTCAGGGCAGCCAGTGACCGTGTTTTTCTCCAACTTCGCCATGGGCAAGAGTTTCATAGTCTTTTTGGGCAAAGGAATGTAGACGAGTTGGTCGATGACGCGCTTGTTGTTTATGTTATGATAGCGATAGACCACCCCATCTTCGCTACAGAACACCTTGTTTTTGGGGGCAACGTGCACGGCTTCCACGTTGTTGCCATAGCGCGAAAGCCCTACAAGTCCAGTGCCGAGCGATATAATGTTTTCGCCCAGGTAGATATGCTTCACCCCCTTGGGAATGTCTTTGTGGGGATTGAAACTATTGACGCGGAACGATTTGTGATTTTTGCTGTCGTATTCGTAGCTGTAAGGCACGGTGAGGATGGGGTCATTGGTTTTCACCTCAGCAACGTTCAGCATTTTCTCAAAATAGTCGAACACCAAGCCCTCTTTTTCAAAAGCGGCAGGAGAAATCCATTGTGCTCGGAGGTCGGCTGCATATTTTTCTGTGGGAGTTATGGGGTAGAAATTGCCGTTGGTGGGGTCTTCGATGATCCATTTACCATCGGCAAAAGCAGCAGCCCACGCATGACCGCCCACAATATGGCCATATTGCCACAAGTCGCCATTAAGACTCACAGAGGGGATGCCTTGTGAGATGGCCATCACACGGAGCAAGTTGGCATAACCTTGGCACACGCAGGTTTTGTTGCGGAATACTAGATAAGGAGAGTTGGAGTCTTGGGTTCCGGCAAGTTCTGCCCCCTTGCCGTGGTTGTCATACTGAATGTTGTTCACCAAATAGTCGTGGATGCGTCGGAGGGTTTCCGTTTGGTTTTTCGCACCTTGGGTGATTTCTGTGGTTTTCGCTTTGATTTCCTCAAATTGTTCCTTGGTGAGTTCGGGATAATCGCTGAGTGTCAAAGCTACTTGAGGATCCATCGCTCTAAGCACTTTGTTTGCGCCAAAGGTGCCATTGCCATTAAGATCAGCGTTGAGATATTCACTTCTGTCGGGAGTAGCAAAATGGGCAGGATTGTAGTCCAGATTGACGGGCGAAGGCTCATTGTTCGCCTCTTGGAGATGATTTTTTGGCGCGTCGATGGGATTTTCTGGTGTGCAACTGGCTAAAGCCGTGAGAGCAATTGCGCTCAAGAGGATGTGTTTGAACATAAGAAAATGGTTTAGATGGAAAGGAAGCACTGAGAAGCGGGGAGAAACGTTGTGGGCAAAAGCGTAAACGAGAAGTGCACTTGCGGTCTAATCACCGATTTAGGCTAATTAGGCATCGTCCTTGGGTTTTGTATGCCCTTTCGGGCTGTGGCTTCAATCGGTTTCTCTGCTTGTGGGGAATAGTCCTCGATGCTTCACAGGCATGAGTTGTGGTTCCGTGTTGAGTTCGGGATAAGCGATGCGGTTATGATAGATGATCATCAAACTCTTGATGAGCGTGTCTTTGGCTTGCGAGATGTCGCGGAAGGTGATGGGACATTCGTTGAAGACTCCGTCAGCCATTTGCGCGTCAATAATGTTGTTGACCAAGTCGGAGATGGTCTTTTCGGTGTGTTCCTTCAAACTGCGCGAAGCCGCTTCCACAGAGTCGGCCATCATGATGATGGCTTGTTCGAGAGTGGTGGGGTTAGGTCCTGGATATCTGAAGTCGTTTTCGTCCACCTGTTCTTTGCCAAGTTTGTTGACAGCTTGGATGTAGAAGTATTTCACCAACGAACGTCCGTGGTGTGTCTGAATGATGTCGCGAATAGATTTGGGTAGTCCCGCTTTCTCCGCCAATCGTAAGCCTTCGGTGACGTGTCCGATGATGATGGCCGCCGATTCTTGTTCCGACAGATTGTCGTGAGGATTAAATCGGTCTTGATTTTCGGTGAAATAGTCGGGTTTGAGCATTTTCCCAATGTCGTGATAGAGCGCGCTGGTGCGGACGAGTAACACATCTCCTCCGATTTTGTCGGCCACTTCAGCGGCCAAATTTCCCACTTGCATAGAGTGCACAAAGGTGCCTTGCGCCACTTTCGCCAAACGGCGCAAAATGGGGTTGTTGATGTTGCTGAGTTCCACGAGTGTCACGGCAGAGGTGAAGCCGAAGATGCGTTCGATGAGATAGAGCAAAGGATAGGTGAAGAGGAGCGCCACACCGCTGAGTGCGAGGTCACGATAACGCTCCATGTCTAAACCCACAATGACTTGATCGAGCGCAGTGTTGCGATTTAATATGTTGAGTGTAGAGAGTTCGTAGAAGAAAATGAAAATAGAAGCCCCAACGGTGACAATAGCCGCAGTGCGCAAGATTTGCGAACGCTCAGAGAGTTCACTCAAAGTGAAGACAGCGAGTAGTCCGGCTAAGACTTGTACGGGAAAGAAAATGATGTCGTTGTGGCTCGAGAAAGAGACCAACATCACCGTTGTGACGTGCGCAATGAAAGCCGTTCTGGAGTCTGTGAAGATGCGCAATACAATGGGCACCATAACAAAGGGAATGGCATAGATGGGCACGAGATTGGTGCTCTGCGCAATGGAAGCAATGATGCAGAACAGCGTGATGAGAGAGAAAATGAGATAAATCTTGTGAGACGAAGCCAGATAGGAGTGTCTAAAAAGACTGAGATAAAACACCACTGCGCTGATGATGGTGAAGATGAGTCCTAAACGCCCCACGTAGAACAACAAGATGTTCTTTTGATTGTCGTTGCGCATATTGAGTTCATCGTTGAAAGACTCTACTTCCAACTGATGTTGTGGTGTCACAATCTCACCACGGTCAATGATTTTAGCCCCAGCGGGTTTGAGATAAGCAATAGGCGTAATCTCGTTTAAGGCTTCTTGGAGTGATGCTTCGCTCTTCTCTTTGTTGAGACTCAGGTTGATGTTGATGTAATTGTCAATATGACTCACCAAGGCATTGTCGAGGGTTATGGTTTTATCGGCCAGCAAGTGCTCTCTCGCACTGTTTTTGGTGAGCAAAAGACGCGTTTCTCGCAGCGTGGAAGTGGTTCCGACCACGATCTGCACCTGCGTGTATTCGTCTTGTTGCACCTTGTTCATATCCTCACTAGAGATGACACCAGCACGATATATTTCTTTGAGCTTATTGACCGCGTGCGCCATCTCGCCAGCATTGAAGTGACCGAGTTTTCCCGACTGATAGTCGTGTTCGAAGCGTGCAATTTGGGTTTGCGCCACGTCGGTCATCAGTTCAAAATAAGGCGCAAAATCCTTGCGCGTACTATCTTTCTCTTGTTGAATGCGCTCAGCACTCTTTTTCACCGGCAATTCAAACGGCGCAATGAGGAGAGGATACGGCCAAGGTTTTCCCGTGTCAACGTCATAGCGCGTAACGTCAGATTTGGGAAGGGCAATAAAGATGGCTATACCGCTGATGAGAGCGGTAATCGCGATGTTAACCGAAAATTTATTGAATTGAGCTATGAGTTGAGATAGAAAATTAAGCAAGCGCATAATAGAAGTTATAGTCTAATGGCGATGTATGGGCAAAGTTACTACTATTTTTCGAGGAATTAGACCCTCTATCACAAAAAACTTAGTAAATTTGCAGTACATCCCACCATTGTCTCTCGACAGGTGTTTAATGTTTTTCTTTCAAGTAGATACTTCTCCATGCCACAACGCCAAGGACTGCAACATACTCAACAACAGCAACAGGTGCAAAACACGTCGAGTGCGCAAGTTTTGCTCTCTACCATTGTAGAGATGCCTTTGGCAGATTTTGAAACGCGCTTACAAAACGAACTTCTCGACAATGAAGCCTTGGAAGTGAGCGAAGCCGATGGTGCAGAAGGGAATGATTTTCTGAATGCTGAGGGAGATGATGGGATGAACGACAGTGAGCGCGAGACAGCGCGCATGGAAGATGAGTTGGGAGATTATCGCACGCTCGACGATGTGCCCGACACGTTGAGAGATGCTTACTCCAATCGTGGAGAAGATAACGGCCGCGAACGACAAATTGGCAACGAAAACTCGTCGTATGATGAACTTTATCGTCAGATTGGTGAATTGTCTATCTCTGAACACGAAAAGGCGATTATGGTCTATCTCGTTGGTTCGCTCGATGAAAACGGATTTCTCTCGAAAGATGACGCCACCCTCTGCGACGAATTGGCTTTCAATGAATATATTGACACCACTCCCGAAGAGGTGGGTCGTCTGGCGAAACTCCTGCAACAGTTCGAACCCAAAGGCATTGGCGCAAGAAATTTGAGAGAATGCTTGTTGTTGCAACTCGCTCCCGATGCTCCTGCACGCGTTGTCGTTGATCGCTATTTCGATGACTTGATGCACTCTCGATGGCCTCGAATAGCGGCCAAACTTTCGCTGTCGGAAGAAGACGTGGAGCGCATTCGACACGACATTAGTCGCCTGAATCCGCGACCTGGAAGCGTGCTTTCGGAAGGCATCAACACCACAGCCCCCACGGTGGTGCCTGATTTCCGAGTCACTCTCGACTCCGATGGCACTCCCATTGTGCACCAACAACGCGGACAATTGCCCGAACTGCGTGTGAGTCCTGCTTTTGCCGAAACTTTGGTGATGCATCGCATGGCCAAAGATCGCGCAGCGCAGGAAGGCAAGGCTTTGCAACTCTCGCGCAGTCAAGAAGAAGCCTTTGTCTATGCACGACAAAAGGTCACGGCTGCCCAGTCTTTCATTGAAAGTGTGCGCCGCCGTCACTACACTTTGCAGGCGGTGATGGAAGCCATTGTGGATTTTCAGCGCGCCTTCTTTGTGAACGACGACGATGAAAGTCAAATTAAACCGATGGTGCTCAAAGACATTGCCGAGCGCGCTCACATTGATGTGAGCACGGTGTCGCGCGCCATCAACTCCAAATATGTGGAAACAGATTATGGCACTTATCCTTTGCGCCATTTCTTCTCCACACAATTCACCTCCGCAGACGGAGAAACCGTGGCTGCACGCAAGGTGAAAGCCGCCATTCAAGACATCATTGCTGCCGAAGACAAGCGAAAACCTCTCTCCGATGAGGCGGTAGCCGCAGTACTTCTGGAGCGCGGCATGAAAGTGGCGCGTCGCACTGTTTCAAAATACCGCGAACAACTCAACATCCCTAAAGCTGGATTGCGCAGATAGCTGACTGCGCTTCCGAGATGTCCACCCTGCTATAGAACTTCCCCATTATGCCCACCAAACAACAATCTTTGCGCAACAAATATGCGTTGCTCACTGCCAAAATAATCTCGTGGCTCTTCCATCCCTTCTACCTTCCAACGGTAGCAGTTGCGCTTTTGCTGCTGTTTAGTTATCTCAATCAGCTTCCCACTTCCTATCGTTTGGCATTTGCGAACATTGTCATCTTGTTTACTTGGGTATTCCCCATCATAGCCATTCGCATGTATCGCACAGTCAATGGGTGGACAAGCCATGAGATGAGCCAGAGAGAACGCAGATTTGTGCCCTACATCATCAACATTGTCTGTTATAGCATCCTCTTTGGGTTGATGCGCTTCTTTATGATGCCCTATTTCCTCTCCACCATCATCATTTCGGGACTCATCATTCAGATTGTTTGCGCGCTCATCAACCTCAAAATAAAAATTTCCACCCACGCCGCCGCCTCAGGAGGAGTGATTGGTATGTTGATGGCTTTTGCTTTGGTGTTCCATTTCGATGCCACATTCTGGATCTGTTGCGCCATCCTGCTCTCCGGTGCCGTGTGCAGTAGTAGAATGATTCTCAAAATGCACAATTATAGCGAACTACTCTTGGGAGTCGTTGTTGGACTCTTTAGCGGTTTAGGCATCGTGTTCTTCTTCTAAGTCGTTTGCTAAGGCTTTTTCCAATTGAAGTTCTGACACCTCTGTTTGAAGTACAGCTCACTTCTTTTAAATGAAAGTCAAACACCTCTATTCGAAGTTCCGCCCAAAGCTCTTCGGTCTGGGTTTGGACAATTCCCTTTGGTGTTCCAATATCTTTGACATTTTATTCCCCCCAACCTCATAAATTTCTAACATTCCTATGCAACCTCTCGTAAGCATCATCATGGGTAGCACCAGCGATCTCCCCGTGATGGACAAAGCCGCAAAACTTCTCGATGAACTTGAGATTCCTTTTGAAATCAATGCACTCTCAGCTCATCGCACACCGGCTGAAGTGGAAACTTTCGCTCGCGAAGCAAAAGACCGCGGTTTGCAAGTCATCATTGCTGCTGCTGGTATGGCAGCTGCCCTTCCTGGCGTCATTGCGGCCAACACCACCTTGCCCGTGATTGGCGTGCCCATCAAAGGAATGCTCGATGGTTTGGACGCCCTCCTCTCCATTGTGCAAATGCCTCCCGGAATCCCCGTGGCCACTGTTGGTGTGAATGGTGCGCTCAATGCTGCTCTCTTGGCAGTGCAGATGATTGCGCTCTCCAATGCTGAAGTGGCGCAGAAACTTGCCAACTACAAGGAAGGACTGAAACAGAAAATCGTGAAAGCCAACGAAGAACTTGCGGCTACACAATATAAATTTAAGTGCTAACCACTTGACCTGAGCAGGAGATGCGCCACAAAAGCTGAGCGCATTTTCAGAATGCATATGCAGACTCTGGTGACTTACAAAAGAAGACACCAGAGTCTGACTACATAGACACAACAACCTACTACACTTCTTCTCAAACGAATGGATTTATTCAACTACTCCCCCCGAAATAGCCACGCTGTAAAGGTGGGAAACACATATATCGGTGGTGGAAATCCGCTGCGCTTGCAGAGCATGACCACAACATTGACCACTGACACCGAAGCGAGCGTGGAGCAGTGCATCCGCATCATTGACGCTGGCGCTGATCTCGTGCGTTTGACCACACAAGGACTGAGAGAAGCTGAAAATCTGCGCAACATTCGTGCAGAACTCGACCGCAAAGGCTATCACACGCCCCTTGTGGCCGATGTGCACTTCAATCCTCAAGTGGCCGATTTGGCAGCCACCATCATCGAAAAAGTGCGCATCAATCCTGGTAACTACGTTGATCCTGCGCGCACCTTCAAAAGTGTGGAGTACACCGACGAAGAATATGCGGCCGAACTCCAACGCCTAGAAACGCGCTTCAAGAAATTGCTCGCCATCTGTCGCGAAAACGGCACAGCCATTCGCATCGGCGTCAACCACGGTTCGCTCTCCGACCGCATCATGTGCCACTATGGTGACACACCAGCCGGCATCGTGGAGAGTTGCTTGGAATTTCTCCGTGTCTGTATGCGAGAAAAATTCTTCGACGTCGTCATTTCCATCAAAGCTTCCAACACCGTGATTATGGTGCAAAGCATGCGCCTGCTTGTTGATGCCATGAAGCGCGAAGGTATGACCTTCCCCCTCCACCTCGGAGTCACCGAAGCCGGCGAAGGGGAAGACGGACGCATCAAAAGTGCCGTGGGCATCGGCGCACTCTTGGCAGACGGCATCGGCGACACCATCCGCGTGTCACTCTCTGAGGCACCAGAACAAGAAATTCCCGTAGCCTATAAACTCGCGTCTTATGTGTTGGAACCTCGTTCCGGACACCCACACATCCCTGCACTGCCTTGTGCCGAATTCAATTGGCTCGATCCACAGCGTCGTCCCACGTGTTCGGTGCTCAACATCGGCGGAAGGCACACCCCTGTGGTTCTTTCTTATCAAGCCGACCCCGCTTTGCCCCTTCCCTCCCACAGCAATGGAGCACCGCGCGCCGACTATGCCTATTTTGGTGGCACACTGCCCCAAGATTGGCGCACTCGCGTGCCTGCTGCCATCATCGATGCCCCCAACTGGACGGGAGAAGAAGGCACTTATCCGGCCTATGTGCCACAATATCTGATGTTCGTGTCGGGAAATCCTGCGCCTGCCAAATTCCTCTTCTTGACTTATGCTCAATTGAATGATGAGGTGAAGGCTTGTTTGCGCGCACACAGTGAGATGGTGGTCATTGCACAGAGCAACCACCCCAACCGCGCTGGAGAACTTCGTGCTTTGGTGCACGAAATGTGGAGAGAACGGCTCACCAACCCTGTCATCTTCTGCCAGCAATATGGCGACAACGAGAAGGAGGATTTCCAAATTAAGGCCGCAGCCGATATGGGACTGCTTATGATAGACGGATTGACCGATGGTGTTATGCTGGCTTCTAGATTGGCTGAGCGAGATGAAACAGCCTTTGGTGTGCTGCAAGCCGGACGTTTGCGACAAACCAAAACGGAATACATCTCTTGCCCGGGGTGCGGACGAACGCTCTACGATTTGCAAGAAACTATTGCGCGTATCAAGGCATCCACATCTCACCTCAAAGGATTGAAACTCGGTGTTATGGGCTGCATTGTCAATGGTCCTGGCGAAATGGCCGATGCTGACTATGGTTATGTCGGTGCGGGTCCTGGCAAAGTGAGTCTTTATCGTGGAAAGGTTTGTGTGGAACGTAACATTCCCACTGCCGAAGCCGTGGATCGACTGTTGGCACTCATCGAAAACGATAAAGCTGCGCAAAACGAAGGGACATTTTCGCCAGAATCCTAGTCCTTTTGCACATCAAATTAGATGGACAACTCCCTAACGAGTGTTGTCCACCTCTCTTATATTCCACTCAACACTGCACCTCGTGATGAAACATTTCCGCCTTCCTCATTTCTCCACCTCCATTTATGGACTATTGTTTTGGCGTCTATTGTTGGCTTTTCTGATGCTCACTCTCGCGCGAGTCATCTTTTGGGGATACAATGCCGACTTGCTCCATCTTGCCGACCTTTCCTCCACGCTCCGTGCCTTCCAAGGTGGTGTGCGCTTCGACTTGGCCGCTTTGGTCTATCTCAACGGCTTGATGCTCCTGCTGCACTTCTTGCCACAACGATGGACTGCACGTCTTTGGGGAAGGAGCTTGTTGCGCTGTGCTTACCTCATTCCCAACTTCATCGGCTTCATCGCCAATATGACTGACGTTGTTTACTTCCGTTTCACGCTCAATCGCACCACGATGGCCGTGTTTCGTGAGTTCTCCAACGAGAATCCCCTCCGCTTCTTCGGTTTTCTCTGGGATTTTCTGCCCATCACCCTCCTCACACTGGCCTTGCTGACGCTATGGTATGCCCTCGATTTTATTCCCCAACTGCGTCCTCTTGCTTGGAAAATGCGCAAAGAAGCCGTTGTTTCCACCCTTTTGTTGGTGGTTTGTGGAGTATTGAGTTTTGGAGGAGTGCGTGGTTCGTTTGGCACTCTGCGTCCGTTGGCACCCCACAACGCATCTCTCTATTGCAACGAACCGCAACAGCAAGCACTGGTGCTCAACACGCCCTTCACCTTGTTGAGAACAATGGGGAAAACCGCGATGCCCATTCACACTTATTTCTCCGACAACACCGCCAAAGGCTACTTTTCCGCAGAACGTATGCCCACAACAGATGGCGCGTGGAGTGGACGTTTCAAAGGACGCAATGTGGTGATGATTATTTGGGAAAGTATGGCCAAAGAATGGGTAGGCGGACTCAACACCCAATTTTCGAACTATCCCACCTACACCCCCTTTGTCGATTCTTTGTTGACACATTCGTTTGCGCTCACCGATGCTTATGCCTGCGGCACACAGTCTGTCGATGCTATGCCGGCACTCTTTGGTTCTATCACACGCCCTGGTCAGCCCTTTGTCACCTCACCTTACGCCGGAAATGGCTTGACCGCTTTGCCCGAATTCTTGAAACGCGCTGGCTATTACACCGCTTTTTTCCACAATGCGCAAAATGGTTCTATGGGTTTTGATGCTTTCTCGCACAAAATGGGTTTTGATGCCTATTTTGGAATGGACGAATACAATAATCCCAAAGATTTCGATGGAGGATGGGGCATTTGGGACGAAGAGTTTCTACAATACTTTGCACAGAAGCTTTCCACCTTCCAACAACCTTTCTTTGCTACTGAATTTACCATCAGTTCGCATCATCCTTTCCATCTTCCTGCGCGCTATGAATCACAATTTCCGCGCGACAATGTGCCCTATCACGCACTCATCAGATATACCGATATGTCGTTGCGCAAGTTTTTCCAGACTGCACGCACCCAACCGTGGTTTCGCAACACCCTTTTCATCATCACTGCCGACCACGCTGTGACCGGTATCCGCCCCGAGTACAACAACACCGTGGGACATTTCAGCATTCCCTTCATCTTCTATGATGCGCGTGAAGAATGGGTAGGTACTTCGGCCACCACTTTCCAACAAGCCGACTTCCTCCCCACGCTACTCGATTTGCTCGACCTGCAACAACCCCAAATGATAAGGTTTGGTCCCAACGTCTTCTCGCCCTCCTCCCCTCC
>CAJPLH010000053.1 GCA_905371275.1 Prevotellaceae bacterium | reverse complement strand
CAAATAAGGATTGGTAAGTGATTGCACAGATATGATTTCTAATTTGTGCTTAGAGGTTTTTCTTTCACCTCCAAAAGAAAAATCTTGATGCACTATTTGTTTTGAACCGATTAGCAATTCAATGGCTTCGTACATGGTACAATGCTGTAAAGTACGTACAAGGTCAATGATGTCTCCATGTTCGCCAGTTCCAAAGTCATACCATTGATTACGCTCTGTATTTACTTTGAATGATGGTGTACTTTCGTTGCGCAGCGGAGAGCAGTACC
Source organism: Prevotellaceae bacterium (assembly GCA_905371275.1). Lineage (GTDB taxonomy): Bacteria > Bacteroidota > Bacteroidia > Bacteroidales > Bacteroidaceae > Alloprevotella. The sequence continues at coordinate 11,535 of CAJPLH010000053.1, read as the reverse complement.
AAAAGTGAATACCTTGTACTCGTGCAGGTGAATAACCCTGTTGCTGCAAATAATCTGTGATAGAGATTTGCTTGATATTTTGTATTTCCATTGTGATTTTGTTTTGATGTTTGAAAAGAATAACTCTCAGCCTTTTTCTTTTGGAGGCTGGTTGATTGTTGTTCGGTCGGATGGTCGTACACTATAGGCACCCATTTGCGACCGACCAAACTTATTTCTCTTTGGTCGGGTTGGTTCAGGTATATATAGCCTGCGTCCGACCAACCAAAGGTTTTAGGGTTGATTATCTCGGTTGAGCCGATATTTCCCTCGCTCTTCTTTGACCAATATGCCTTTATTCAGCAGAAATTGCAAAAGCCCCTTAAGCTTTGTTTGTCCATAGGATTGTCCCACAACCTCTGCATAAACCTTTTTGAGTGCCACGATAAGTTCGCCATAGGGCAAGACTTCGTGCAAAGAGAAGGCTTGTGTCAATACTTTTCGATGTTCCGTGTCGCTTAGTTCGTGGTAAGAATAGCGGTGAGGTTTGCAATCTGCGTCCTTGTAAGAGGTATCGATTTCGGGAACACATACCTCATCTTCCATTTCCTTGAGCCGAAAAGCGAATTTGTTAAAGGGTTTAGAACGGATGACGGCTGGAGCAACGATGCTTCGGTCTGGCAGGGTGTTGTCTTTCGTGATTTGCAAGACTGTCTCTGCCTTGTTGTTGAGTTCCGTGCCGATATGCCCTCGCGCGTTGTCGTCTCCTTTGTTGAGGTGAAGCACGGTCTGAATGTGAATATTCTGTTCACTCGTCCATTGCATCAGGTCGCCCACCAACTTGGTAGCCTCCGTTGAGTTGTTGATGTCGAGCATCAAATCACGAATGCCGTCAATGACTACCAGTCCCACGTTGGGCGTATGGTAGATGGCATAACGAATGATTTCTCTGCGCTCGTTAGGGTCAGCAATGGCTCTAAGGTGGCTAAATCTCAAATATTCGGGTTCTCTATCAATCGGTAGTCCTGCCAATCGCAGAATGCGCTGCATCACGAGTTGGCAATGATAAGGGCTTTGTTCTGTGTCAAAGTAGAGGATATTCCTCTTCGATTCGGGGAATGAAGCCTTATACTCCAGCACCTGCCCATTGACAAGAGCTGCTGCAACGATGGCACTCACATTGAAAGTCTTCTTGGCTTTTGCCTTACCTGTCGATACACTGAAGTTCCCCAGTGTGCCAATAATGGCTTCACCTGCTTGTAGTACAACAGGAGGAAGCATAAACTCATCGGTTACATGAATGAGCGAATTTCGCCAAATGTATTCATAATCAGTTGTATTCATCATCTTCCTCCTGTCTTTCGTCCTGCCAATTCCAGTGCAAGGTCAACATCAACAATAATCTTGCGTCCTACTTGTGTAATGGCACGATTGATTTTACCACTTTGCTTGATGCGATTAGCCGTAGGCAAACTACAGCCAAAGAGGCGTGCAATGCCAGCTAACCCGTACACATATCGCTTTTCTTCTTTGGAGGAAGAAGCCTTTGTTGATTCCCTGCTCGTGGACATATTACCATGTTGTGCAAGGAAAAGTAATTCTTCACCAGTCATCTGCCAAACAGGCTTGTCCAGTAATTCGTTTATCGTCATAATTCAATTGTTTTGAAATGAATAACTCGCCCTTGCGCATAGGGCATTCAGTCAGGTCTGACGATACAAAAGTAGAGGGCTTTTGATGTTACTCCAAGAGGTAGGGATATTGTGGGAAGTATAGGGAAATGCAAGGAAATCAGCGACTATCAAAAACGCTCAATATACATTCTAAAAGTAGACTATTTAGGGCAAATACACATTGTTTCTCAATCATCATTGATTGTTTAAGAGATTCCTTTTGATATCCTCGCACAGGAAAAACTATTTTCAATAGCGTGAAAGTTCCATTTTTCTTCGTTTTGTTCATTATAAGTTCATATCTTTGTAACTAATACTGAGATATACAAACATCTAATGGGACAAAAGAAAGAGCACAGCAACCTGATTAAGGAGCATTTGAAGAAGCGAGGTATCACCCAAACATGGCTCGCCAAAGCGTTAGGCATGAGTTTCAGCATCACCAACGCCTATGTTTGTAACCGCAAACAACCAAACCTCGCCACAATCTTCAAAGTGGCAGATTTACTCGAAGTTTCACCCAAAGATTTAGTGAAATAGTTTATAAAATATGATGGATAATAAAGTAAAAGAATCACTATACAATATATATCTTTCAATGCCCAAAGAATCCTTGTTTGAAAAAGGAGATGGTTGGGTAAATATGGCTAAATTAGGTATAATATTACATAAAGCTGGTATAAATTATAAAGTTATGGGGTATGATAAACTTAGTGAATTCGTACGCAAGTCTGGTGTGTTCGAAGAATATTCGGACCTTTCTTGCAAGATACCAGTAAAATATATTAAAGGAAAAAGCAAACACCAAGATATAACACACAAACAGCCGATTCGACAATCCCAAGCTCAATATGTAAATTCAAAGGATGTAGAAAGATTACAATATAGATTACGATTAGAAAATAATCAATTTATAGGTCAGTTTATTCCACAAAAGGATGAAGGATGGTATAAGATTATTGATATTCGTAATACTGATTTTACGAAGATTGAAGACAAGGAGCGTGGCGTAAAGAATCTGTCAATTTCATTCAAAAGCAATAAGCCATTCAACCGCTTTGCATATTACAAGTTCACATGGGTACTGCTCGAAACAAATCCTCTCAAGTTCGGTATTGACTTGCAAGAGGAAATTACACTACTATACCCCAAAGATATTGTTGGCAGTCTATACAAGGGTATCATGCGTTATCCAGCAGGTGCGGCAAAGAAGATTGCCCGTTCACTTGATACGCTCAAAAAGCAACTTACACAAAGCGGTAAGGAAGTTTTCATCTATGAGTTGTTGCAGAATGCTAACGACTATCCTCGTCATGCGAAAATTGCTGGCGAGGATAAAGTTTTGCCAGTTGAGGTGGAATTTCATATTGCCAAGAACTACTTGACATTCGAGCATACTGGCGAATATTTCAATCCGAAGAATATTGCGGCCATTTGTGATATTAATGATGGGGAGAAAGCAGACAACACAGAAGCCATTGGATATAAGGGTATTGGTTTTAAGACCGTTTTCCTTGACAACGACTATATACTCCTGAATACTGGTAATTATACATTTAGATTCGATAAGTCTGCAACGGATGTAATCAATACTCCATGGCAGATACTGCCTATTTGGACAGAGAATAATGAAATTGATACTGACATCAAGTCTGTATTCCGCCAGCATCCTAATGACGAGTTCAGAGTAAAGTTCGCTCTTCAACCACGAGATAAGGAAATTCTGACCGATGAAGACAGAGATGATAACTACATCGATTTGTTTACCGATGTATTTGAATCAGAGCGCGTCATATTGTTTATCCCGAACATCAAGAAGGTTAGCATCTTTATTGATGGTCAGGATGAACCGATTGTACGTGAGAAAGACAATAAAGACTGGTGTGTATCAGATTCTCTTGTAGATGATATTCCTGAGGACATTACAGATAAAATAAACGATGTCTTGGAAAATCCAGACTCTCTTCGTTCGGATGGTTATGAGAAAATACCAGAAAAGTACATGAACTTTCGTAAGACTGCGGTAAAGTTTGCGTGCAAGAAAGCTGAAAGAAAGTTGATGCCAGTTGATGATGCCATGCTTTATTGCTATCTGCCAGCAAAACGGGCTGATTGGGGCTTCAATTTCCTAATGAACACCGATATGGTGCCCAACGGACAGCGTGATGATATTGAGGATATCGAACTCAATCACGTTATTGCTCGTATTGCAGGTAAACAGTTCTTTTATTGGATCAAGCAGCTTATTGAAAGCAAAAAATATGACCTTGACTCTATCTTTTCACTTATCCCAGACTTTGATGAGTGCAAGAAGAGACGCGTGTATAAGACGTTTATAGAGGAGTTCCAGGAAGAATTTGAAAAGCTCATAAAAGAAGAGCCTTTTGTTCCATGCGTGGATAAGGATGGTGAACAAACCTTTGAATGCATCGACAATATTATTAACGACATGACTGGCATGACAGCGAACGGAGTCATTTCAGACGAAGACTTCATAATTCTTATGGAGTTGGGTGACTACTCCTTGCCAGTTGACGAGTTAAGACAATCGGAGGCATTCATGGATTTCTTGTACAAGCATTCTCCGTCAAGTCTTGATGTAAAGGTTGATGATATTGTTGCGAAATGCGAAGAAGCAAACTTCCAGAAATGGCTTGCTGAAACCCAGAATAACACACGATTCATAAAGCATTGGTTGAATGAGAAAGAATTGGATAAGTTTGCGAAGAAACAGATTTTCATTGAATACGAAGGCGAATTATTTACTGTAGGAAACCTTTACTATGATTTTGACACTAATTGTAGCGGAATAGGGTTCCTGCGCAGATTTGTTCCACATCTTTGTGATACTTCAAGAATCATTTTTGAGAAAGATGACAACTGGAAGGCATTTGTTGATAGGTATTTCCAACCTTTCGATGCCACATCGATGTTCACCACTTACATCCTTTCTAATGAGGATGCTATGGCTTTGCTCAACGTGCCAAACAATTCGGTGGCGTTCTATCGTTATCTCTCCTTCAAAGGCGTAGATCTAAAGATAAACAGCACAAAGGTTCCGTACATTACGGAGGATGGTGAACCAAGTACTGACTATACCAATTATCGATATTTCTTCAACGATGATGCTCATAAACTGACTTGCGAGAAATGGCTGGGCGAGAATGTTATCAGCGTACTTTCGCATATCTATTTTGATGACTTGGCTGATGACGATAAAGATAATCTCATCAAGATCTTTGTTCGTCTTGGATTCCACGAGTTTGAAAAGAATTCGTTTATTACGACAGTCATAGTTGATGATGCAAATTTCCGAGCCAAAGTTAATGCTGCCATAGAAAATAATTATGTAGCCAACAAAACTTTTGTTGACTACGTATTCAGTTGTGAGGCTCAGTTGAAGGAGAACAGTTTCAAGGATTATGTCTTGCGCTGTGTTGACATCAAAGGTAATGAAGTTTATCTTTGCAACGATGATGTACGATACTTCAATCAGGATGCGTTTGCCCAAAACAGCACCTATTTAGACAATATCCATCACGCATGGTTGCAGGAGAATATGATGTATGCGCTTTCGAATGAGTACTTTAGAAGCTATGAGAAAGAAAATGCAAAGACACTTGGATCATTCTTGCGCCAGCAGTTTGGGGTTAAGACCTTCACAGACAAGTCTTTCTTCACAGACGTGGTTATCAAGAATAAGGCGGTTATCTATGCCAGCCTTGTTGACGAAACGACCATGCTGACCTTCTTGGAATATCTGAAGCGTGATGCAGACAGGCTCTTTGATGGCAGTATGAGCTTCAACGATATCAAGGATATGCCTTTGCTTGCTTATGATGGAACCATAGTAAGAACAAGAGAGGCGAATATCCAGTACCTCGAATACAATGAGGACGCAAAGACTTTGTGCGAAAAAGTATGGTGTCCGAAGACGTATGTTGTGCTCTCACAGAAATATACCGATGATTTCTCCCAGGATATGCGTCAGCTGTTCAAGATTGTGAAGTTTGACATCAATACCACAACTGACATCCTTGCTCAGAACGAGAACTTGCGTCAATCGGTTAATGTTATAAACAATAACGTTGATTTCTGGCGATGGGTAAAGGTGAACCAGAAGCAAATTGCATCTGTTGATAAGTTCAAGACTATTCCGTTGCTTGACAATAACAACGCGCTTATCAATTGTGCATCGCTTTACATTTCTGACACCTATCAACAGGAACAAATTGAGACGCTGGTAACTAAGTATGTAAAGGAGGCGCTGTTTGTGTCTTCGTCTTACATCGAAACCGCCAATGAGAAAGAGAAGGCAGAGTGGACGAAATTGTTCAGGAAACTCGGTCTTAAGTCCGATAACAAGGATATTCTTTTCTCAGACATCTTGCCTAAGCTTTCAACTATTGAAACTGAGTCTTTGGATTTGGTTGTAGCGATGATGACCAAGCACCTTAAAGACCTGAAGGATAAATGGGCAGAAAGGAAATACCAAATTATGCAGTTGAGAGTTCGTACTCAATATGCTGGTTATAAGACTCTTGATCAGGTAATAATCGTCAACGTGGATGAGGATTCTGTATCTGAACCATTCAAGTATATCACTCTTGCTAACGAGGTTCATCCCGATATTCTAAAGGCAAATAAGGACTTGCTTCATGCTATCTCTGAAGAGTACGATAATCGCAATCTCATTACCAAAATGCAAATGTGGATTGACGCAAAGGTTAAGGATTATCTTGCAAAGTTTGCTGCCGATGAGAATAGCGTTGCAGACATTCACATTCAGTTTGTGCGTGAAGTAGCCAAGATACAGAGTGAGAGTGAGTATGACATAAATGACACACTTCGTAAGCAGATAAAGTATCTGGTCAAGTCGAATGAAACGACATACAAGTTTGCTAATGAGCTGGCACTTGGAACAGAATATTCTCCAACGTGCGACTTTGAGGCAAATGGTGTGTCTGAATTGTCGTATCTTTCTGACACTTACATCTTCGAAGGTAACAAGGATATCATCAAGCAATATTTCAAGGCGGAGAACGTGCATCAGAATATGACGCGAGAGGACTTGAAGTATCTCGCAAACCGCACATTTGCTTGTTATTTCTGGTCGAAATGTTTCTCTCGTCGCTTGGTAGAATATGAATCATGGGTGGAAGATGGATGTTTCAATAACCGCATGTGCATACCAACAGAGAACTCTGTTAAAACGCCTGAACTGTTGTATGCGCCTTATATAGCAGGTTATGCCGTTCGCGCCAAGGCTCCTCAGTGGCAAGAAAAGGTTCCTTGCAAAGCGGTTGTCGACTCTATTGATAATCGTGAAGCTCGTGAACTGTTTGAAAAGATCAACTTCTGCAAAGCACTCTCTTTTGAAGATTGCCTTTACTACCTTGCTCGTGTCGCGCATCCAAGAGAAGATGAGTCTCATTTCCGTGGTATTGTGATAAACTGGATGCTTTCTTCTCCTAATCAAGATGCAAGATTGGTTGATAACTATCGCAAAACGCCAACTGCAGAATGGCGTAATGGTAAAGGTCAGAAGATGCATATAACAAAACTCTATGCTATCCATCCAGAAGCAACACAGGAGAGAAATATCTTCCGTGGCGATGAGTTTGTTATGCAGACAAGCGCATTTCCAAAAGACACAGATTCTTTTGTGAAAGTTTGCGATATGCTAAAGATAAAGTGTCTGACAAGTTCTGATTTCAAAGCAACTCCTATAGGGAAAGAAGATCAGACGATGGATATGGTTGCCATACTTAGACCTCGTCTACTCATATTGTCTGCGATTGAGAATCCCGACAAATTCCAGGAATTGTATGAGCGGTATAACACAAGACTGTCACAGTATCATTTTGTCGTGTGCGAAAAGATAGACCTCGGTTATGACACAATACATAATGATGTGGAGCGAATCTATAATGACGACTACCATCTCTATTATGTAAGCTCGTGGAAGCACAGACGCACCTTCGCAAAATTCTGTCGTGGATTGAAACGACTGGTTGGACTTGATGTATATGACGATGTATGTGAGGAAGTCCTTGATAGCGTTAGTGTAGAAGAATGCATTGAGAAGTATTGCTCTTCGCTTGCATACGATGAAAAGTTCCGCGCTTATCTTAGATCGTTGGATTTGACCATCAATGTTGAGCCAGAGGAAGAAGAACCTATCGAAACAGAAAACGATTACTATAGTAATGCTAAGAATGAACCAACAGATCCTGCTACAGAAGCAACTACAGAGACATCAACAGAAAATCAGCATGTTGACGATACGGAAACTATTCGCGAGGATGACAAGCCTGGTGTACCAAATAAAGATGTAACGTCAAGACCTGTTAACGAACTTGAAGTTGGGGAAGAAGCAGAGACATCACCAAAAGAACCTATTCAAACCGCATCGCAGCAGCCAACTTCTGACTCTCGTCCACAACAGCAGTCGCAACAAACTGAATCACCAGTCGGTCAAACAACGTCATCTACAGCAGAAGAAGAGTCGGAAGATGACCTTGGTCAGTATGACACATATGAACAGGTTGATGAAGAGGATATTGAAGACTACGATGACACAGACTATGTAGGAGCTGACGTTGATGAAGATGTTGATACAACGGATAATGCCAGCACAACGTCTTCTAATACTCATACATCTAACACGTCTCGCGCTTCATCAAACATGCCTCATAAGGATTATGATCCTGACCGTAATGGGTACATGGGATCTGTTGATAAGGAAAAAAATTATCAACCTGTTGGCGACAGACCTTACAAACCTCGTACACGTAAGCATCCGAAGATCTTCACCAAAAAGGAATTAGAACGCCTTCGCTCACATGGAACGCCTCTTGAACTGGAATCATTACCACCAACGAGGGAGGAAATAGACCTCTTAGCTCGATGTAACATCAAGCCAGAACAGATTGCCGACACCAACTATCTTGCTCAGTTGCGTCTGTACCAGAACCTCAGAAATGAGATGCACGCAGAGCCTGAGGAAACAATGGAAGACTTCGTGCGTAATGCGAGTGATGTAACCGTTCACAAACTTAAAGATGGCAGATACATTCACACTTGTAGTGCGGCTCGTGGCGTAATGTACGCTTCTCCTTCTGTATGGAATAAAATGGTTGATGACAAATGGAAGATTTGTGTTTATCTTGATGGACAAGGCAAGAACTTCCATTACATTAACAACGCAGAAGAATTCCTGAAACTCGTAGAAAAGGACGATGTGGTTATCAAGATTACCGGCAAGGAGAAGGTAAATGTCGTTAAGACTCTCTACGGCGGATTACTCGAAGATGCCAAGGGGACTGCATATACCTTAATACGTGTCGCTGCACGTACAAATATGGATGCCGTATTCGCCCACTATGTTGGCGCTATGGCAGAAGCAGAAGATGGTAACGATGATTACAACGATAACGACTATTGATTATGATTGACAATATCAAGCTTTCTAACTATAAGTCATTCTTCGCCGACCAAGTGAAGGAGGCAATCGACGAGCAACAAAAGATAAACCGCTCGCAGATGCGAAACTTGTTCAAAACAGGCGAGTTGTCTCTTGCTTATGTAGATTCCATTCAGCATGAGACAGGTATGATTATCCTTAAAAGCCCTCGTCGTATGGCTCCTCGCTTGAAAGTACAGAAGGGGGTATGCATAATAAAGAAAGGTGCAAAGCAGACATTAGGTGAGCACGTTACGGAGTGGACATGCCGTTGGGAGGAGTTCGTGGACAATAAGGATTTTCATTCTCCTGGCTCTGACATGACCCCAATGTACTATGTGCATACAGGTGATTCCAATTATGACTATGTAGCATGCTCTGGCTTCAGCTTTAAGTTGTATGACATTTTATCAAAGGCGTTGGCTGATGGCAAAAGTCTTTCGCTTATCGTCCATAATCCATTTCCTCCTGTAGAGTATTTCCGCAACCTTGCCAGCTACATGGATGCATTCTCTTCAAACGAGGAACTTAACCTTGAACCAACCATCAATTACGAGGAATGGGCACCCGAGGAACTTGCGTTTGATGAGCAGAAGCCAACTGGTATCTCTGACACTATCATAGACACACTCGTCAATAAACATTATTGTATTGTACAAGGTCCTCCGGGAACAGGTAAGAGCTACACCATCGCTTCTGTAATTTCATCGTATCTTGACGTTGGTAAAACCGTCTGTGTCACAACCATGGCGAACAAAGGTCTTATAGAACTTATCAAGCAGAGACCTTTGCTGAAGTATGTGAAGGAAGGTCGTGTCAGTAAGACTAATCTTTCTATTGACGAGCGCAAACTGGTGTCTGGTCTAAAAGCTGCCTCTTCAGACTTGCAAGTTCCGGGTGGCGAAATGCTTTGTGCAACGAATTATCAGTTGTCAAGCGTTTTTAGCGAGAAGAAGAAGACTCTGTATGGATTGCCACAATACGATTTGGTAGTCATAGAAGAGGCTTCTCAAGCATTTCTGACAGCTATTGTTGCATTCAAGCAGTTGGGTATTGACTGTATGATTGTGGGGGACCCAATGCAGTTACCGCCTATTGTTAAACTTAATAATCCTCAGTACAATTCGTGGAATGTTTCAACACAGGTAGAAGGATTGAAAACTATGGCTTTAGGTTCGAAGACAAAGTCGTACCGTATCATCACCACATTCCGTCTAACCAGTCGCTCGGCAGCACTTACAAAATGTTTCTATGGTAACCGCTTTGTATCGGTAAAGAAAGAATACCTTGACTTTACCGATGCAAACAGTCCTCTTTTCCCATCCGAGGGCGGTGTGCTATACCATTGCACAAATGATGCTCGAAATGGCGTGTATTCTGACAAGGCAGATGCAATAATCCGTAATGTGATTAACACGATGGAGAAGCATTATCCGATGCGATCGCTGGCGGTTATCACTCCATTCCGCGATTCAGTAATAGAACTGCAAAAACGATTCTGTACGTCAGGCATTGAATTGGATATCACTATTGAAACCATCGACCGAATTCAAGGTATGACGGTTGATTACGCTGTTTTCTATGTTCCTGGTCGCAACCCTGGATTTGCGCTTGAGGACCGTCGTTTCAATGTGGCTACCAGCCGTTCGCTCAGCACAACGCTCATTATTTCTGACATTCCTTTGAGCGAGTTCCATACCGTTTCGCCAACAGTCATAAGATTCGTTGACAATTGCGATAAGTATGAAGGTGATACATGTGCAATTACAAACAATAGACTTGAAACTACACCAATTGCAGCACCTAACCCACATGTAGAGGAATCTCCAAAACAAGAATTCGCAAATTCTTCTATTGCCGTGAAGGTTGTCGGTAAGATTGACCTGTCGAAATTTGAGTGCAAAAAGAAGGAACTGAGTTCAGACAAAAAGAACTACTATATCATCGACACAAATGTCTTTGTAAATTGTCCAGACATTATCAGAAAAATCGATAAGAAGTACCCTGTCATTCTGTCTGCTAAGGTAACTGATGAACTCGATAAGATGAAGATAAAGTTAAGCGATGAGGGCAAACGTAATACAGAAAAAGCACTCCGTAACCTCAACAGCGAAACTCAACATGAGATTATCTATGAGTTTGCCGACACATCTCTATTGCCTGAAGATTTTGATAAACGCTCGCCAGACAATATGATTATTTCTGTAGCGTTGAAATATAAAGATCAAAATCCAATCATGTTAACGTCTGATAATGGATTACAACTCAAGTCAAAAATTCTAGGATTCAAGACTCTTTCCTTGAAATCATTTCTCAGACGATAATTTTGGGGTGTAATAAAGGGTGTAAATCGCATAACTTGCTGATTTACACCCTTGTTTGCGGAGAGAGAGGTTTGTGAACCAAACTCTCGTATCT
>CAJPLH010000052.1 GCA_905371275.1 Prevotellaceae bacterium | reverse complement strand
GCATACGCGCGCGCGTAAGAACACCTTCGGCCAATACCCAACCATCCCCTCATCCAATCAAACTAACCAATCCACTCCTCCACCCTTTCGAATCCCCCTCATAAAAACATTCATTACGAAGAAATATTCATCAGCAATGAAACAACCATCGACAAATCAGCAATGAAACAACCAACAACAAATCATAGCTCAAACCCCAAACCAATACTCATTTGCACTACTTATACATCTGTTTCGCAAAGTAAAGATAACAAGACAAGAGGTAAACAAAGAAAAAACGGCACAAATATGCCGTTTTTTCACCCTTTGGGGTTATTTATATAATAGGGGGTAAAAGAAAATAGTACTCAGAGAAAAACAGGAACACTGAACAACAATATTCAACATAGACAAATAGCAAGTTCATCATTAAAAACACGTCAAATTTCGTTTGAAAATCGGGATAATGATAGAAAATCGAAGAGCAACCGGAACAAAAAACGTATCTTTGCCAACCAAACGAGCGAAGAAAACAAGAGTTATGCCACAAATGCTCGCTTCAACTCAACCAAAACAGAACCAAGAAGACAATTTTCCCTTCATAGTTGTCTTAGAGATGCTCAGAACAAAATCACACTATTGCTTATGCGAAAAGTCTTATTGTCCCTTCCTTTTTTTGCCGTTACCATCCCGTTAGGAGTATATGCCGCGCAGATCAATGCTCCACGCGTTATCATAGGTAGACTGTTCGGAAAAAGTGATCGACTTCCCGTTAAAAATGCCGATGTGCGCACCAAAGGTAGTCACCCATCCGTGACCACCACCGACAGTTTGGGACGATTTATCCTGTGCACCCCAGCCACAACAGGCGACAGTCTATATGTAGTGGCCAGTGCTTTGGGCTATGAAGCGCAAACCTTTGCCGTGTCGCAAAAGGATACAGGAGACAGTTTGCGCATGGGCGATCTCTATCTTAAGAACAGCGATGTGATGCTCAGTGCAGCAGAGGTGAAAGCCGTGTTGGCGCGTATGGAACAACGAGAAGACACCACGGTGTTTAACGCCGCAGCCTTTCGCACCGCAGAAGGAGCGAGTTTGGAAGCCCTTATCAAGCAACTCCCAGGTGCTGAAGTAGCTGCTAATGGTAGTATAAAGGTGAATGGTAAGACCGTGAAGGAATTGCTCATCAACGGAAAGGACTTTTTCAAAGGTGACACCAAAATGGCGATGAAAAACTTGCCGGTGAATTTGGTGTCGAAGGTGAAAAGTTATGATAAAAAGAGCGATTTAGCCGAACAAACAGGAATCGACGACGGCGAAGAGAGTTTTGTGCTTGACATCTCGACAAAGCGCGAACTCAACCAAACACTATTGAGCAATGTAGAGCTGGGAGGTGGGCGCGATGATGATGAACACAGCAATCTCTACGAAAGTAAGTTGATGCTGATGCGATTTACCGACAATAGTCGCTTTGGCCTTTTCGGTTCGCACAACAATGTGGGTGATCGTGGTTTTGGCGGTCCTCGCGGTTTTATGTCGAACAACGACGGTCGCACCACATCGACAATGGCAGGTTTAGACTTTTCTTGGGATAATGGTGTCAAGCGTTTTCAATCGGGTGCTTTCGAAATCGGTGGGAATGCTCTCTATTTCCGCAATGACAACAAGACAGAGAGTATCACGGCAAGTGAAACCTTTTTGACTGCGGGGAGAAAACCAAGTTTTTCAAACGCTCATCGATTGAGCGAGAATCTGAGTCAAAGTCTACACTCCTCATTGCGATTAATGTGGAGCCCCGACTCATTGACCTCAGTGTCGTTTCGTCCTAATTTCGATTGGAACAAAGGAAACACCAATAACCAAAATCGTGCTGCCACCTTCAACAGCGACCCATTCAAAACTATGAATGTGGGGTCGACGGACGAAGTGTTAGAACGTGCTTATGGCAGTACGACACGAAGCGAATCTGACACTTTGGTAAGTACGCTCCCATATTTGGTGAATCTCAACGAAAACAATGCCCTCGGCACTTCGTGGAGCCACGCTTTCAACGGAGATTTGACCGTGACACGCAAACTCCCAGGACGCACAGGGCGTAGCATTACGGCAGAAGTGCGCGGAAAATGGGGGCAATCGGGAAACACAAATTACAGTCTTTCCAACATCCACCGCCGTGTGAACACTTCCAGTCAGTCCACCACACCATCCACAATGCTTGCCCCCAAGGGCACCCACCAATTTGTGGATCGTCCTTCGACCAATTGGAGTTACCGCGTTGGCGCATCTTATGTAGAACCGATAGTGGGCAAACTCTTCGGTGAGGTGCGCTACGCCTACGAACAACGCTTCACCGATGGTAGTAGAAATTTGTATCATCTCTCTTCGCTCGAGGGCTATTCCACCCTCAACAACTATGCAATAGCCAATGGCAATATGCCCGACGCCTTATATAAATTGCGTAGTGAGGCTGTGGAAACTCAATTTGACGCAGCGCAATTGCTCGATCGTCTCAACCGTCAAGACCTCTATGCAGCAACGCGCGATGCAGTAAATTCTCAAACAGCGACTTATCACCACAATCGCCACCGCGCAGAAATCGGTGTGCGCTACAACACAAGTCTTATCAACCTAAATGTGGGCGTGCGCTATATGCCCGAACTCACGCGCTTGGACCACACTCGAGGAGGAATTGGACACATAGACACCACACGAATGGTGCAAAACATCGCTCCAAATTTCCGTCTTCGCATCAAATTTTCCAAGACGAAGCGATTAGACATCTTCTATCACGGCGACACTTCTCAGCCCTCCATGACCAATCTACTCAACGTGGTGGACAATGCCAATCCGCTACATATATCAGTGGGTAATCCAGGACTTAAACCTTCGTGGAGCGACAATGTTCGTTTGTTTTACAACGGATATGATTCAGAAAGTCAACGTGGGGTGATGGCTAATCTCAATTTCACAAACGAGCGCAATACAGTGACGCAAATGATGATTTACGACGATGCAAGCGGTAGACAGTTTACGCGTCCAGAAAACATCAATGGCAATTGGAGTGTAAACGGCGGTTTCACCTTCAACACACCGCTCGATGCAAGTAAAATGTTTACGCTCTCCACATCGACCAATGTGAATTTGTCTCATTCGGTGGGATATGTGGGCACATCCGCTCAGACAAGTGGTCTATCAGACGCCCCAAGTGTGCAACGAGTGAATCAGCTTTTTGCAGAAGTTGTGGCACAAAAGAGTACGAACCGCATCAGTGGTTTTTCAGAAAAACTCGATTTGTCGCTTCGTCGTTCGAAATGGGACGTGACGCTCGACGGACGCGTATCTTATCAACATTCGCGCGCTTCTCTCAACCTCAATCAAAACCTCGACACCTGGAGCTATGACTATGGTCTATCCTCCAACGTGACTTTGCCGTGGAATATAAGTTTTTCCACAGACTTGCGCATGAGTTCACGCCGCGGTTTTTCTGCAGCTGCGCTCAACACCAACGAGTTGATTTGGAATGCTTCACTCTCGAAATCGTTCTTGAAAGACAATGCTCTGACGGTGCGTCTTGAAGCATTCGACCTTTTGAAGCAAGAAAACAACATCAGTCGTACGTTCACTGCTTTGATGCACACCGACACATGGAGTAACAATTTGAATAGCTATGTGATGTTGCACGCGATTCTCAAGCTCAACGTGTTTGGTGGTGCGAAATTGCCTTCTCCTCCAGAAGGCGGTGCTCCAGGCGAAGGTCCGTCACCTCGCGATCATCGTGGTTCAGGAAATTTCCGTCCCTCAATGCCTCCTGGCGGTGGTCGTCCAAAGTTTTAAAGTTGTATATTCGTGGTTATATGCTAAAACCAAATTCGGTCATTAGAGCGTTACGGTACGACTCGTAATTGAAAAGATAACTTCCAACGGATACTCAATATTAGTCTGAAACTTTTGTCCGCTCCCCTCAGACGCAACCTCTATTCGTTGCATTTATCCCTTTATGAAATCTCCCAAGGAGGTGTTGCAGAAACTCATTTTGCAGCACCTCCTTTCCTATATTTTACTCGAATTCTCGCAAGAATAGTAAACTTATTGCGTTGAAAATGTGGGAAATGCCTAGAATACTTACGGAAAAGCAAAAAACGACATTTAAACTTCGGATAATGCTTTGTTGTTTATATTGTAAATCGTATATTTGCAGAAGAAAAATTCAGCCATACTCGCATATACAGCCAGATGGTGCAGCGAGGTGTTCCCCAACATTCGTCGTATAGACGAATACAATGCGCCTTATCTCTAATCTAAAAGATGTGGCTGACACATCTCTAACAACGATATGTTATGACAAACCGACTCCAACTTTTGGTCAAGAAATTTGCAGATGGTCGTAACACACGATTTGCAAGTTTACTCGATACGAATGAAGCTCGCATTCGCTCGTATCTCACGGGTACGGTTTTACCCAAGTATGATTTTTTAGCATCCATCAGTGAGCGTTTGGGGGTATCGGTGGACTGGTTGCTTACGGGCGAGGGGGAAATGTTGAAAGCCGACCGAGAAGCAGAGATTGAAGCTCGCAAAGCGAATCGTTATGAAGCTCTTCCCGTGTATGAAAATGATTTTACTGGCGGATTTGACGACGTGAATAATGAACAGCCCGTTGAACCCAACTTCTATATGGACACACCACTCAATCGATCTGCCGATTTATGGTGCACAGTGCAGGGCAAGAGTATGGTGCCCGATCTTGAGCCTGGCGACAAAATAGCACTCCGACAATGCTCGTTGGAAAGCTTTGAACCAGGACATATCTATGCAGTGGTGCTCGATGACTTGCGAACAGTTAAGACATTGCGTCGTGTGCCTGGAGATCCTGAAGTGTTGGAATTCATAGCGAGCAATCCAGACTATGGTGTGGAACGTTATTCCATCAGTCGCATCCAACAACTTTATCGTGTGATTGGAAAATTGCACACTTTCTAAGCGCATTTTTCATGCATTTACGACAATTCCTCATCATTCTTTGACCGGATGATGAGGAATTGCTTTGTTATACAAGCTCAAGATAATTAGACAAGGATTGCACTTCTATCTTGAAAGTACAGTGTTGCACTTGATGGTTGACTCTACAAGTACACTAAGATGAACAGACGACAAAAATAAAAGGTCATAAAACTTGCTCACTCCAGAGAAAATCCGTAACTTTGCGGTGCTTTTCCGCTCAACCGCTGCAAGGCGCACCGACAGTACAGAAAACCATAGGAGTTGCTCGGCTTCACAGAAGTAAGTGTTAGCTCATAGGCATCTGGCATCAGTGCAGTAGAATCCGGACACGTTGAGCTGGGGCGATTAACAATTTCAAAATCAAGCATTACACAATGGCTGATCTCATTAAAATTGCTGAAGAAGCATTTGCTACTGGCAAGCAACACCCCACTTTCAAGGCTGGTGACACTGTAACCGTAGCTTACAAAATCGTCGAAGGTAACAAGGAACGCGTACAGCTCTACCGCGGTGTTGTCATCAAGATTGCTGGTCACGGCGAAAAGAAGCGTTTCACTGTACGCAAGATGTCTGGCACTATCGGTGTAGAACGTATCTTCCCCATCGAATCTCCTGCTATCGAGAGCATCGAAGTGAACAAAGTGGGTAAAGTGCGTCGCGCTAAGCTCTACTATCTCCGTGCCCTCACTGGTAAGAAGGCTCGCATCAAGGAGAAGCGTACTGCTACTAAGGCCTAAGACTACGCGTCCTAAGCGACTTTCACTCTGCGCTACTCTACTTTCCTTGCCTTCGGGCTGTGGCATTGTAGGTGACGATGCAGTGAAAAAACTACAAAGTCCGCATCCAAACTCAAGTTTGGTGCGGACTTTTTTATTTCGAACCGAAGAATAAGCGAAGAGTAGAAATTCATCTTGCCTATATCTCCAATTAACATTTTGGGTGCGACATCGACAAAGTATTCAACCAATACAGAGTTTTTGTGAAGAGAAAGAGAATTATTCACTCTATATATGACTAAAAGAAGGGGATAATTCCGCATAAATTCGTAATTTAGCACTCAAAACATCATAATCACGCTGAAAACACCCACATCGGCTGCAGTGCGTTGAAAAGAAGCTACAACATCGTAGCGAAATTCGGACACAACAAGGAGCACATCATTCTCTCCCAAAGGCATAAAACGCAGCAGATGGAAGGAACACCTCAGCATATCTCTTACTTCTCATGAAGCAATCACCTTCAATTCTCCCCAACGCGCTTAGCCTGCTCACCCTTGTAGGAGGCGTTGCCACCGCAGCCCCTGCTACTGCGCAGCACCAGAAAACAATCGACACAGCGGAGGCATCTAATGTGACCGCTTTGGCACAAACCAACCAAAAACTGGCGACTTCTCCCGACCGTTCGGGACAAAACCTTGTTTCTGCTAGAAAAACAAACGAAACAACCATTGAGTTGTTCAACAATCAACAGCAACGCATCACGCTCGATTTCTATGGTAATGGCATCTTCCGCCTATATCTTGACCCTGCTGGTCGCGCTCCTCACAACCCTGAGGCGACTCCTGCAGCTGACATTCTCGTGGAAAATCCGCGACGCGGCGTAAAATCACTCGATTTGAAGGGAGATGCCAACAATTTCACGGTGACGACTCCCCAAGTGACGCTCGTTTTCGATCGTGCCACAGGTGGTTTTGTGGTGAAGAAAGCTAGTGGAGAAGAAGTTTTCCAATCGCTCACGGCTCCCACCTTTGACAAAGATGGCACGCATCTCACACTCGCCAATCACGAAGGTGAATACTTCTATGGAGGTGGTGTGCAAAACGGCCGCTTCTCGCACCGCGGACAAGTGATTGCCATTGAAAATACCAACAACTGGGTGGATGGTGGCGTAGCTTCTCCTACTCCTTTCTATTGGAGCACCAAAGGCTACGGCATGATGTGGCACACCTTCAAACCTGGTCTTTACGATTTCGGCAATACACAAGGAAATCTCGTGAAATTGCGCCATGCAGAGCAATATCTCGATGTGTTCTTTATGGTGGCAGAACGTCCAGAAGCTTTATTGAGCAGCTTCTACCAACTGACAGGTAATCCAGTGTTATTGCCTAAGTTTGGTTTCTATGAAGGTCACCTCAATGCCTACAACCGCGACTATTGGACAGAAGCGAAGGACGGTCGTGGCTTCATGAAGATGGAAGATGGCAAAACCTACAACGAAAGTCAAAAAGACAATGGCGGCATCAAGGAGAGTTTGAATGGTGAACGCAACAACTATCAGTTCTCAGCTCGCGCAGCCATCGACCGCTATCTCAACAATGACATGCCCTTGGGTTGGTTCCTCCCCAACGACGGCTACGGTGCGGGCTACGGACAGACGAAAACGCTCGATGGCAACATTGAAAACCTCCGTCAATTTGGCGACTATGCCCGCAGCAAAGGTGTGGAAATCGGACTGTGGACACAAAGCGACCTTCACCCCAAAGACAGCATCGAAGCTCTCCTGCAGCGCGACATTGTGAAAGAAGTCGGCACCGCTGGTGTGCGCGTGCTCAAAACTGACGTAGCCTGGGTGGGTTGGGGTTATAGCTTCGGACTCAATGGTGTAGCCGATGTGGGTCGTATTATGCCGAAATATGGCAACAATGCGCGCCCCTTCATTATCTCACTCGATGGATGGGCAGGAACTCAACGCTATGCAGGCATTTGGAGCGGCGACCAAACCGGTGGTGACTGGGAATATATCCGTTTCCATATCCCAACATTCATCGGTGCTGGTCTGTCGGGACAACCCAACATTACCTCCGACCTCGATGGAATCTTCGGAGGTAAGAACATTCCCGTGAATGTACGCGAATTCCAATGGAAAACCTTCACTCCCATGGAGTTGAACATGGATGGTTGGGGTAGCAATCCCAAATATCCTCACGCACTCGGTGGCAAGAGCACCGCGCTCAATCGCTGGTATCTCAAACTCAAGAGCGAACTCCTCCCTTATGCCTACACTGCTGCTGCTGAAGCCGTGAATGGTAAGCCCATGATTCGTCCCATGTTCATGGAAGAAAGCAATGCCTACACACTGGGTAAGCGCACACAATATCAATTCATGTATGGTGACGCCTTCCTTGTGGCTCCCATCTATCAAAACACGGCAGCTGACGAACAAGGCAACGACCGCCGCGACGGTATCTACCTCCCCAAGGGAAATTGGGTGGACTATTTCACGGGCGACATCTATACTGGTGGACGCATCATCAACCACTTTGATGCTCCGCTCTGGAAACTCCCCGTTTTGGTGAAAGCTGATGCCATTATCCCTATGGCAAATCCCAACAACACACCTGCCGAAATAAAAAAAGACCTCCGCATCTTTGAGATTTATGCGGAACGCGGCACAAAGGCGGGACTCTATGACGATGACGGCAAGACACAAGCCTATCTCGAAGGCAAAAGAGCCTTTACCGAACTCAAAACGACGGTGAAGAAACAGGTGCTCACGCTCGACATCGACCGCACCATGGCTCAATTCCCCGAGTTTGTCAAATCACAACAAACCGAACTGCGCATCAATGTGTCTAAGACTCCTAAGAAACTCACTGCCACGGTGGGTGATGCTAAGGTGAAACTCACACAAGTGAGCACACGTGAGGAATTTGAAAAAGGCACCAACGTGTGGTTCTACGATGCGAAGCCTAATCTCAACCGCTGGGTGCGCACTGGAGAAGAGAGTGTGGGCGAAGTCATCAAGAATCCTCAAGTACTCGTGAAACTTGCTGCCACCGATGTCACTGAAAACGCGGTGAGTGTTACGGTGAAAGGTTTTGAGTTTAAGACCCCCAATCGCCTTCTTGTGCACCACGGCAAACTTGCTGCTCCTCAATTCAACAAGCAACAAAGCAAGGCTCAGGCTTACACGCTCCAACCTGCGTGGGATGCTGTAGAAAATGCCGACTACTACGAAGTGGAACATGAGGGTCAGATTTATTCCACCATCCGCGCTCTGAATCATCTCTTCGACGGTTTGGCACCCGTCACCAACTACTCCTTCCGCGTGCGTGCCGTCAATGCCGATGGTGCAAGTGCTTGGACAGATTTCCAACTCTCTACGGTGAAAGATCCGCTCGAATGGGCTGTCAAAGGCGTGAAAGCCACTACTTCGGTGCAAAACCAAGGTGGACAAGGCACGGACAAACTCTTCGACCGCGATTTGAAGACCATTTGGCCCACTTCCTGGCGCAACCAGCAAGCGACACCTTTTGAAATGATTGTCGATTTGAGAAGCGTAAACCAACTTGAGCGTATGGAATACATTCCTCGCGAAGACGCAGGCAACGGTACGATCCTCTCTGGCTCGTATGCCTTCTCCACCGACCGCCAAAACTGGTCTGCTCCGGTAGCGTTCAACTGGGAAAAAGATGCCACTACCAAAACTGTGAAATTCAACGAAACCACTGCTGCGCGCTACATCAAACTCAATGTAGACAAAGCCGTTGGCAACTTCGGTTCTGGTCGTGAAATGTACGTCTATCGCCGCCCTGGTACGGAAGGTGTGATGCAAGGCGACATCAACCGCGACAAGCGCGTGGACGAAAACGACTTGACTTCCTACATGAACTACACCGGTTTGCGCCGTGGCGATGGTGACTTCGACTATGTGGCGATTGGTGACATCAACAACAACGGTTTGATTGATGCCTACGACATCTCTTGTGTGGGAGTGGAACTCGATGGTGGTGTGCGCAATTCTTCCGACAAGGTGCGCGGACAACTCGTGCTTACTCCTAACGTAAAGACCTACAAGGCAGGCGATGTGGTGGAAATCAAGGTTTCGGGTAAAGACCTCCACTATGTGAATGCCCTCTCCTTCGGGCTTCCCTATAAAGCGGATGAACTCGAATACAAAGGCATCACGCTCAAAGGAATGAAGGATATGGTGAATCTCACCTACGACCGCCTGCACACTTCGGGACAGAAGGCGCTCTATCCCACCTTCGTCAACCGCGGTAACAACTTCCTCCTCGAAGAAGGCAATCCCGAACTCTTCACCATCAAGTTCGTGGCAAAGAAAGCTGGTAAATTCAACCTCAAAGCCGTAGACGGTCTGCTCATCGATCGCAACCTCGGCACAGCGTCTTTCTAAAGACGTTTCGCTCTGCAAGGCCGTGTCAAAGCTCCGTGTTTTGATGCGGCCTTTTCTTTTGCCCCTCTTTTGCCCTCGTCTTCTATTTGCTTCCTGGCACAGGGCAAAGACGAGAAGGTGGCAACAAAGTAGTAATGTCAGAATAAGCATAACGGGGAATATATTTAATGGATTGGCTTTCGCCGTAAAATAAAAGAGGAACTGCGCAGGACACTTTTTCGCACCTCCCTATAAGTATATGGGGAGATATTGCCCCCAAGAGGGAAAAAATCGGAGAAAAGTGCATTATTTTCTTTCAATACATCAAATATGGAATATGGACATAGCAAAACAAACATATAGATTTAATCGGTCATTAGGAAGGCAGGTTGAGGATGCAGTTTTCTCGCGCGTATGCGTAGCGCGCGCATTCCAACAGCGATGTTGTTTTTTTGCTGTCACAAGTGTCACACAAGGAACAGAAGTGGGAAGACAAGTTGACGAAAATGCAGGAAAAGGAAGGAAGAAAAAACATCGTTTTTTCAATTGTCAATCACGATTTTTGAAGACACGAGCACACCAACTGTTAAAATAGACCACAAACACACAATAAAACATTGTATTACAGAAACTTACATAGATAGCTGTGACACTTGTGACAGCAAAAAAGATAAATCTCCTGTTGGTGCGCGCGTACGCGTACGCGCGAGAGGGGGGTATTATAGGTATTTTCACAAATTCATTTCTTGATTCCAGTATTCCTTCTCTCCTATCTTCATTCTCAACTCTCCTCTTGTTCTTTTCTGTTCCTCCCATCGTATGTGAGAAACAACACGTCGTTTTCAATAAAACGACCCGTCACTTTCAACAAAACAACACGTCACTTTCAACAAAACAACACGTCACTTTCAATAAAACAACACGTCATTTTCAGCAAAACAACACGTGTTGTAGAATAAAATTACTCCATAATTGAAAATAATCCCCAAAAGGAGTGAGTCTCTCAGATTTAATTTATATCTTTGCTATGTCTATCGTCGGATTCTCTTGTTTTTTTGCAACACTAAGATAATTGAAAATTCTGACATAGCAAAATCCTGAGCAACGTTTTGTTGTTCAAGCACTTAAAAAGTTTAATTTATAATAGTGTTGCGGAATCAAGAATAAACAAGTAGCATTATGAAACAAATATGCATGTTCTTAATCACATTAGCATTGTTAATCAGTTGCGGCGTTGATCAAAAGAAATACGACGCCCAAGTTGCGAAGGTAGATAGCCTTAAAAAAGTAAATGCAGAAATCCAGCATGAACTCGAAGGTTACAAGTATAGTCCGGCAAAAGTTCTTGCAGATATTAAGCAGAACTATGAAAAACAACAATACTCTCAGATCAAAACGAATCTTGATTTGTTGCAAAAATATCATCCAGAATCACCTGAATATGAATATGCGAGAAGCATATATACACAATCTGTAAAAGATCAGGAAATCGCAAGAAAAAAGGCTGAAGCCGAAGCTGCTAAAGCAGAAAAAGAGAGAATTGCAAAAATGGCTCCGGTCAAACGTATAATGGAAAAGTACGATTGTAGTGAGGATGTTGCAAGAATGATATTACGCAAAAAAGTACAGATAGGTATGACAACGGAACAATGTCGCGCTGCTTGGGGGAGTCCGGACGATATTAATCGCACAGTAGGATCTTTTGGAACCCATGAACAATGGGTTTATGGAAGCTCCTATCTTTATTTTGAAGATGGCGTCATGACATCCTTCC